>NZ_JBIRBA010000023.1:0-165597 GCF_044326345.1 Actinomadura sp. 9N215
GCCGAGCCATTGCAGGTGGTCGAGTTTGGAGATCAGGCCGCGCAGGTCGCCGTACCCGTCGCCGTTGGAGTCGGCGAATCCGCGCACTGAGACCTCGTAGAACACGGCCGTCTTGAACCAATGCGGGTCGCGCGGCGTCTCCGGGCTGAACGCGTCCGGGACCGGCTCGGACGAGGCCGGGATCGCGTCCTGCGGAATCTCGGTGATCGGCTCGTCCCGTTCGTGGGAATCGCTCACGGCTCACCATTCCCGAACGTCAGGATGTGTGCGGGTTTGATGTGCGGGTCGAGCCGGACGTAGTTGGCGCGGGTCCAGGTGTAGACGGCACCGTCGAGATGGTCGGTGACGGTGTAGGGGCGGTGCGGGTCGTCGGGCAGGCCGAGGGCGGGCAGGTCCAGGTGCACGGTGGCCTCGCGGGCCTGGTGCGGGTTGAGGTTGACCACCGTCAGCACCACGTCGTCCAGGTGGCGTTTGGAGAAGGCCAGCAGTTCGGGCTGGTCGACGTGGTGGAAGTGCAGGTCGCGCAGTTGTTGCAGGGCGGGGTGGGTGTTGCGGAGTGTGTTGAGCCGGGTGAGCAGGGGGGCCAGGGTGGTGCCTGCGCGGGCGTGGCTGTCCCAGTCGCGGGGCCGGTACTCATATTTCTCCGAGTCGCGGTATTCCTCGCTGCCGGGCCGGACGGGGGTGTTCTCGCACAGTTCGTAGCCCGTGTAGACGCCCCAGGTGGGGGACAGCAGCGCGGCCAGGATGGCGCGGATCTCAAAGGCGGGCCGCCCGCCGTGCTGCAGGTATTCGGACAGGATGTCGGGTGTGTTGGTGAAGCAGTTGGGCCGCATGTAGGCGGCGGCGGGCCCGGCGAGTTCGGTGAAGTATTCGCGGAGTTCGTCGGCGGTGTTGCGCCAGGTGAAGTAGGTGTAGGACTGGTGGAACCCGATTTTGGCGAGGGTGTGCATCATGGCGGGGCGGGTGAAGGCCTCGGCGAGGAAGATGACGTCGGGGTCGGTGGTGGCGATGTCGGCCAGGAGCCGTTCCCAGAACGCGACGGGTTTGGTGTGCGGGTTGTCGACCCGGAAGATCCGCACCCCGTGATCCATCCATTGCCGGATGACGCGGCGAACCTCGGCGTACAGCCCGTCGGGGTCGTGGTCGAAGTTGAGCGGATAGATGTCCTGGTATTTCTTCGGCGGATTCTCCGCATGAGCGATCGTGCCGTCGGCGCGAACGGTGAACCATTCGGGGTGCTCGCGGACCCAGGGATGGTCGGGGGAGCACTGCAGGGCCAGGTCCAGCGCGACTTCCAGGCCGTGGTCGGCGGCGTGGGAGACGAACGCATCGAAGTCGTCCAACGTGCCCAGGTCCGGGTGCACGGCGTCGTGCCCGCCCTCCGGGGAGCCGATCGCCCACGGCGTCCCCGGGTCGTAGGGGCCCGCGTCCAGGGTGTTGTTGCGGCCTTTGCGGTGGGTGGCGCCGGTCGGGTGGACGGGGGGCAGGTAGACGACGTCGAAACCCATGTCGGCGATGGCGGGTAGGCGTTTCATCGCGGTGCGGAAGGTGCCGGAGGTGGGGCCGCGGCGGCCGAGGGGGTCGATGATGGCGCCTTCGGAGCGCGGGAAGAATTCGTACCAGGCGCCGTACAGGGCGCGTTGGCGGTGCACGGCCAGCGGGTACCAGTCACTGACCGTCAGCAGATCCCGCAGCGGATGACGCTCCAGCACGTTCGCGACGTCCGGGTCGGCCGCGGCCTGCAGCCGGTCGGTGACCGGGACGGTCTCGTCTGCCAGGCGTCTGGCGAGCCGGTCCAGGGTCGGACGGTCCTTGCCGGGGACGGCCTCGGCCGCCCGGGTGAACAGAGCCGCGCCCTCGGCGAACATCAGCTCGACGTCCAGGCCGCGGGGCACCTTGATCTGCGCGTCGTGCCACCAGTGCGCGATCGGGTCGCCCCACGCCTCCACCCGAAACGACCACGACCCCATCTCGGTCGGCGTCACCCGCGCCGACCACCGATCCAGCCCCGCACCCACCTCACTCATCCGCGACCCGGGCAACGGCTCACCCGACGGAGTCCGCAACACCACCGCCGCACCCAACCGCTCATGCCCCTCACGGAACACCGTCGCCGACACCTCGACCGACTCACCCACCACCGCCTTGGCCGGCCACCGGCCACACCCCACCACCGGCGCCACGTCAAGGATCGGAATGCGGCCAAGCCGCGGAATGCCGGTCTCGCTGGACGTCCCGGACTCGCCGTGCATGCGCGTCCCCTACCCGCGCGAAATCTCCAAAACGTCCCATGCCAGGGGAAGGGGCGGCTACCGGCTAGTAGTTTCCGGTGACTTTGCGCGGTGACCCGCACACGCAACCCCGCCGGTCGCACCATCGGACCCCACCACATAGCGTGACGTTGCGTGAAGGCAATCCGACGTTTCACGGTACGCACCGTCCTTCCGGAGCCGCTCCGGCAGCTTGAGGAACTGGTCCTCAACCTGCGCTGGTCCTGGCACCACGAGACGCTCGACCTGTTCCGCGCCGTGGACCCGGCGCTGTGGAAGGCCGTCCACCACGACCCGGTCAGGCTGCTCGGCGAGGTCGCGCCGGAGCGGCTGGCGCGGCTGGCGAAGGACCGGCGGTTCCTGCGCCGCCTGCACGACGCCGCCGAGGACCTGCGCGAATACCTGACCGCGCCGCGCTGGTACCAGTCGAGGCCTGACGCCCCTGACGCCCCGGACTGCATCGCCTACTTCTCGCCCGAGTACGGGATCACCGCCGCGCTGCCCCAGTACTCCGGCGGCCTCGGCATCCTCGCCGGCGACCATCTGAAGACGGCGAGCGACCTCGGCGTCCCGATCGTCGGCGTCGGCCTGCTCTACCGGCACGGCTACTTCTCGCAGTCGCTGTCGCCGGACGGCTGGCAGCTGGAGCGCTACCCGCCGCTCGACCCGAACGGGCTCCCGCTGACCCTGCTCCGCGAGCGGGACGGTTCACCGGTCCGCGTCGTCATCGGGCTCCCGAAAGGGCCCGGCCTGCACGCGCAGGTCTGGATCGCGCAGGTCGGACGCGTCCCGCAACTGCTGCTCGACTCCGACGTCGAGGAGAACGACCAGTCCGCGCGGGACGTCACCGACCGCCTGTACGGGGGCGGCGGCGACCACCGGCTGCTGCAGGAGATGCTGCTCGGCATCGGCGGCGTCCGGGCGATCCGCGCGTACTGCCGCGTCACCGGGCATCCGGCGCCCGAGGTGTTCCACACCAACGAGGGCCACGCCGGGTTCCTCGGCCTGGAACGCATCCGCGAACTGGCGGCCGAGGACGGCCTGACGTTCGACGAGGCGCTGGAGGCGACCCGCGCGGGCACGGTGTTCACCACGCACACGCCCGTCCCGGCCGGCATCGACCGGTTCCCCCGCGATCTGGTCGGCCGGTACTTCGGCGGCGCGAACGAGGAGGAGCAGGTCCCCGTCGAGCGGATCCTCGCGCTCGGCGCCGAGGACTATCCCGGCGGCGACCGCACCATGTTCAACATGGCCGTGATGGGCATGCGGCTGGCGCAGCGCGTCAACGGCGTCAGCGAGCTGCACGGACGCGTCAGCCGCGAGATGTTCCGCGGGCTGTGGGGCGGCTTCGACATCGCCGAGGTCCCGGTCGGGTCGATCACCAACGGCGTGCACGCGGGCACGTGGGTGGCGCACGAGATCCTGGAGCTCGCCGCGCGGGAGGTGCCGTCCATCGTCGAGTCCGGGCGGGGCTGGGAGGAGGTGCGGACCCGTCCGGGCACCGAGCTGTGGCGGATCCGCGGGGTGCTGCGGCGGCGGCTCGTGCTGGAGGCGCGGCGGCGGCTCCGCGAGTCGTGGCGGCAGCGCGGCGCGAGCGAGGCGGAGGTGTCCTGGATCGACCACGCCCTCGACCCGGACGTCCTGACGATCGGGTTCGCGCGGCGCGTCCCGTCCTACAAGCGGCTCACGCTGATGATGAGCGACCCGGACCGGCTCCGCGCGATCCTGCGGAACCCGGACCGGCCCGTGCAGATCGTCGTCGCGGGGAAGGCGCACCCGGCGGACGAGGGCGGCAAGCGGCTCATCCAGGAGATCGTGCGGTTCACCGAGCGGGAGGACGTCCGGCACCGGATCGTCTTCCTGCCCGACTACGACATGGCGCTCGGGCAGCTGATGGTGCAGGGCTGCGACGTGTGGATGAACAATCCGCTGCGTCCGCTGGAGGCGTGCGGCACGTCCGGGATGAAGGCGGCGCTGAACGGGGCGCTGAACCTGTCGGTCCTGGACGGCTGGTGGGACGAGTGGTACGACGGCCAGAACGGCTGGGCGATCCCGTCCGCCGACGGCCTCGCCACCCCCGACCGGCGGGACGAGCTGGAGGCCGCCGCGCTGTACGAGCTGATCGAGGACCACGTGTCCGTCACGTTCTACGACCGGGACGCGGCCGGGCTGCCGCGCCGCTGGCTGGAGATGGTGAAGCACACCATCGCGACGCTCGGCCCGAAGGTCCTCGCGTCCCGGATGCTGCGCGACTACGTGGAGGACCTGTACGCCCCGGCCGCCGCGTCCGAGCGGGCGATGGTCGCCGGCGAGTTCGCGGGGGCGCGGGCGCTGGCGGCGTGGAAGCAGCGGGTCCGGAAGGCGTGGCCGGGCGTCGCCGTCGAGCACGTCGAGTCGAACGGCTCGGAGAGCCCGCAGGTCGGGGCGCGGCTGTCGGTGCGGGTCGTCGTCGATCTCGCCGGTCTCGCCCCGGACGACGTCGCCGTGGAGGTCGTCTACGGCCGGGTGGACGACTCCGACGCGCTGGTCGACCCGTCCTACCTGGAGCTGGACGACGGCGAACCGGCGGACAACGGCCGCGTCCGCTACGTCGGAGACGTCCCCCTGGCGCGCAGCGGAGCGTTCGGCTACAACGTGCGCGTCGTCCCAAGCCACCCGATGCTGTCAGGCCGCGCAGAAATGGGCCTTGTCGCCCTGCCACCCGCCCCACCCGGCATGACGAACGGCAACCTCCGCTAAGGCTGTTCCTGGTCTTCGTCGTCGGTGGGCGGGTCGGTCGTCTGCCAGGTGGCGACGATCAGGGGGAGGAACATGTGCGTCACCAGGAGGGCGACGAGGATCAGGAACAGGGCGGCGCCGGGGATCTGCGCGTCGCGGCCGTCGCGGGCGGCGGCCGTCGTCACCAGGAGGACGGCGACGATCACGACGGTGGACGCCCGGTGCGCGGTCGCGAACGCGCGGAGCCGCGCGGCGAGCTGGCGCTCGTCCAGCTCCCGTTCCCGCTTGGCGGTCAGGCCGCGGGTCAGCGCGACCAGCTGGGTCGCGAGCGGGAACCCGACCGCCAGCAGCACGGCCAGGACGACGAAGTTGACGATCACCGCGGTGTCGCTGGGGGCGATGACCCAGGACACGGCGGCGTCCACCCAGAGCAGGCCAAGCGTCACGGCGCCCGCCCCGGCCAGCGTCCGGCGGGGGCGTCGGCGCGCGTAGCGGGAGGGCATGCGGCGCTCCAGCTCGTCTTCGAGGGCCGCCAGGCGGTCCGCGCGCTTGCGGCGGGAGCGCTCCAGCCACTGCTCCGTCTTGCTCGTCATGGCGTGCCTCCGATTCTCGGGAACGGTTTCAGGGAGAAGACGACCTCGACGGGCACCTCGAAGTAGTCGGCGATGCGCAGGGCGAGGTGCAGGCTGGGGCTGTACTCGCCCCGTTCCAGGTAGCCGACCGTCTGGTAGTGCACGCCCAGCGCGGCGGCCAGGTCGCGGCGCGAGACGCCGCGTTCGGCGCGCAGCATCGTGATCCGGTTGTGGACGTTCTCCTTGTCGCCGGACATCACGGCGTGCCCTGCGCGGCCGTCCGCACCGGTTCGGCCGTGGGGGGCACGTCGCGCGTGCGGATCACCGGCTCGTCCATGACCACCCCTCGTATGGAGACTTCGATCGTCCGCTACATCACTGCAACTGATGATAGTAGAAGTACTACATCTCATCGCAGTAATGCAAGCGGGCGAGGACTGGCAGGATGGATTTCGTGCGAGCTCCGGACTGGTGGCCGCCCCGCGGCCGTGTCGCCGACGTGCTCCTGAGCGCGGGATGCCTCGTCGTGACGGTCGTTGCCGTCCTGACGGTGATCGAGCGGGACGGCCGCGGGCCGATGCCCTGGCTCGGCTGGACCCTGCTCGTGATCACGTGCGGCGCGCTGTACTTCCGGCGGGGCCATCCCGTCGCGGTCGCGATCGTGACGTTCGCCGCCTGCGCCGTCTACTACCCGGTGACCGAGCCGGACGGCCCCGTCGTGATCACCTTCGTGATCGCGCTCTACTCCGTGGCCGCGGCCGGGCATCTCGTCGTCGCGGGCGTCCTCGTGACGCTCTCGATGACCGCGACCCTGTACGGCGACATCCGCGGCGACGCCAACCACCTCGCCGACGCGGCCGGGTTCCTGCTCGCCGGATGGTTCGTCGCGGTCATCGCGGTCGGCGGCGTCGTCCGGAACCGGCGCGCCTACCTGCGGGAGGCCGAGGAACGCGCGCGCGCCGCCGAGCGCGGACGCGAGGCGGAGGCCCGCCGCCGCGCCGTCGAGGAGCGCCTCCGCATCGCCCGCGAACTGCACGACGTTCTCGGCCACAACATCTCGCTCATCAATGTGCAGGCCACGGCCGCGCTGCACGGCCTGCGCCGCGAACCGGAACGCGCCGAGGCCGCCCTCACCGCGATCAAGCAGGCCAGCAAGGACACCCTCCGCGAGATGCGCGCCACCCTCGGCGTCCTGCGGCGCGTCGACGAGGCCGCGCCGGTCGGCCCCGCGCCCGGCCTCGCCCGGCTGGACGAGCTGACCGACGGCCTCGCCGCCGCCGGGCTCACCGTCCGGACCGAGGTCGAGGGCGACCCGCGGCCCCTGCCCGCGGAGGCCGACCTTGCCGCGTACCGGATCGTGCAGGAGGCCCTCACCAACGTGACCCGGCACTCCAGCGCTTCGGCCGCCGTCGTCCGCCTCCGCTACGGGGACGGCGAGGTGACCGTCCAGGTGCACGACGACGGCGCCCCCACCGCCGGCCCGTCCGGGGACGGCAGCGGGATCCGCGGCATGCGCGACCGCGCCGAGGCCCTGGGCGGCGACTTCGACGCCGGCGCCCGCCCCGGCGGCGGCTTCACGATCCGCGCCCGCCTGCCCGCCTGACCTCGCGGCTGCGGAGCTTGCCGGGCGCTTACGCGGCGTCGGCGGCGACCGAGGCGTCGCCGGATTTCGCCGGCCATGTCGGAGGCGGTCGTTAGGTTGCGGCCATGGTGAAGAAGGCGGACGTTCCAGCCGAATGGCGTGAGCACATCCATCCGAGGCGCGGCGGCGTTCCCGGGCCGACGATCGTCCTGGACGAGGACGCGGCGCGAAGAGCGCGCGGATGGCTGCGCGCGGCGGGGCCGGTCGCCGGGGAGATGGCGGAGCACGAGAACACCGACCCGGAGCTCGGCAAGGCCGTCCGGGCCTGGCTGGACGGCGAACCCGACCCGGCGGGCGCGGCCGCCGTCGCCGCCGTCGCGGTGAAGTACGGCGAGGACGTCGACGGCGCGGCCTTCCTCGACGCCTGGGTGCCCGACCACGGGCTCGCCTTCGCCGCCTGCGCGGTCGTCGAGGCGTCCGCGATCGAGCTCGGCCCGGCGCCGCGTCCGGCGACCCGTTTCGACGGCGCGGTCCTCCAGTTCGTCGCCTTCGCCGACAGTGCGCCGCCCGCGGGATGGCGCGGCGAGATCCGCCGCCGCGGCTCGAACGATCATTTCCCCGTCGGCCAATGGGCGGCCGGCGACGCGGTGGTCAAGCGGCTCCGGGCGCTCCTGGCGGCGGCCCCCGAGGCCGAGTACCGGGACGCCGTCGCGCGCATGGCCGCCCACCGCGGTGACGCCTGGCGCCGCGGCACGGTCTGCTATCTCGTCCCGACCGAGGAGGACTGGCTCACGGAGTCCTTCGGCGACGGCATGCGCGTCCTCAGCAGCACGCACGTGCTGTGCACGCTGTCCAAGCCCGCGCACGTCGAGAGGTTCCCCTGGGTGGAGACGACGCCCGCCATGCTCGGGACGCTGCTCGACGGCCTGGGCTCGGACGCGCTCCCCCTGTTCGGCAACGCCCTAGGCCGTTCCACCCCGCCCGACCCGGACGTCCTGAAGGGCCTCCTGTCGATCCCCGACGAAGGGATCTTCACCATCCTGCTCAACCGGATGGGCGACAAGGGCGTCCCCGCCGCGCTGCAGGAGGCGGCCGAACGGTACCCGGTGCAGGCGCTCCGCGCGCTGGCGCCGCTGGCCGGCGACGCCACGACCCGGGGCGTCCAGGCGGCCGGGGTGCTGCGGGGGCTGCTGTACGCCGAGCCCGGCCTCGCCGGGGAGGCGCCGTCCGGGGCCGTCGAGGCGCTGCTGCCGGGGCCGGCCGTCCCGGACGCCGCCGACCTGCCCGCCGCGCTCGCCGGCCGGCCCGCCCGCGGCGCCAGGGTCGACTGGGCCGACCCCACGCTCCTCCCGCGGATCCGGACGCGCGACCGCGACCGCGCCCTGCCCGTCAGCGCGACCCGATGCCTGCTGAACCTGCTCGCCACGTACAAGCCCGAGAGCGCGCCCGAGGTCGCGGCCGCCCGCGAGTTCTGCGACCGGCATTCGCTGGCCGAGTTCTCCTGGGCACTGTTCCAGCGGTGGTGCGCGCTCGGCGCGCCCACGAGGCACAAGTGGGCGATGGAGCAGCTCGGCCTGATCGGCGACGACACCACGGTGCGGCGGCTCAGCCCGCTGATCAGGCTCTGGCCCGGCGAGAGCCGCAGCGCCAGGGCCGTCGCCGCGCTGGACGTCCTCGCCCGGATCGGCTCCGACGTCGCCCTCACCCACCTGTTCGAGCTGACGCGCCGCGGCAAGTACAAGGGCATCAAGGCCACCGCGGTCCGGAAGATCGACGAGATCGCGGCCGCGCGCGGCATCACGCAGGAGGCGCTGGCCGACCGCGCCGTCCCCGACTTCGGCCTGGACGCGCGGGGCGCCCTCGTCCTGGACTACGGCCCGCGCCGCCTCACCGTGACCTTCGACGAGCAGCTCGTCCCGCTGGTCGTGGAGCCGAGCGGCAAGATCCGCAAGAGCGCGCCCAAGCCGGGACCCGACGACGACCCGGCCCTCGCCCCGGCCGCGCACGCCCTGTTCACCGGCCTCAGGAAAGACCTGCGGACGATCGCCGACCAGGAGATCAAACGCCTCGAACTGGCCATGACCACCCGGCGGACCTGGACACCCGACGACTTCCACGCCCTGTTCGCCGCCCACCCGCTGCTGGGCCACATCGTCCGCCGCCTGGTCTGGATCACCGACGCGGGCGATGCCTTCCGCGTCGCCGAGGACCGCACGTACGCCGACGTCAACGACGACCCGTTCACCCCGGAGCCCGGCGCCCGCATCGCCATCGCGCACCCCGTCCTGCTGGACGGCGAGCTCGGCGCCTGGTCGGAACTGTTCGCCGACTACGAGATCCTCCAGCCGTTCGAGCAGCTCGGACGGCCCGTCCACCGCCTCACCGGCGACGAGCGCGCCGCGCACCGGCTCGCCCGGATCGAGGGGCTCGTGCTGCCCTACGGCAAGGCCAAGGGGCACTCCCAGGGGCGCTGGGAGTCCGTCGACGCCGACGGCGAGTTCGCGGGCGGATGGCTCGCCCGGCGCGACCCCGCGGGCGTGCACGTCGTGGCGAACCTGAGCCCCGGCCTCTACTCCTACATGTACGGCGAGGGCGACGACCAGGAGGTCACCGCCCTGTGGGCGGGCCCCGCCCCGGCCCGCGCACCGCGGGACTCGGTGCCGCTCGGGGAGGTCGACCCGGTCACGATGAGCGAGGTGATCCACGACCTCACCCGCAGCGCCTCCTCCTAGCCGGACTCCCCCTCGACGCGCACGACCGCGCATCCGCCCGATTCGGACGCCGTCGGCACGACCCGCGCTCGTGCCGGATTCGCCCGATCTTGTGAGTGTTCTTCACGTACAGTGCGATCACGTGGGTGGTGAGGGGGGAGCCATTTCGTTGGAGCACGTCGACGCCGAGCCCGCCTGCGCGGTGCCTCGGGCCAGCAGGCTGTGTGCGCAGAGCACCGTCCCGTCCACGCCGGACAGGTCTCCGCCGGAGCCATCGGCCGGGTATCCCGAAGGCTGGTTCGCGGTCGCGTTCAGCCACCAGCTGAGGCCCGGACGGGTCGTGAGCGCGCGGTTAGCGGGACGGCCGGTGGTGGTCTGGCGCGACGCCGAGAACCGTGTCCTCGTCAGCGGCGCCTACTGCCCGCACCTGGGAGCGCACCTCGGCCACGGAGGACGGGTCGTCGACGGCCTCCTGCGCTGCCCCTTCCACGGTTTCCGCTTCGACGGCTCCGGGGCCTGTGTGGACACGCCGTCCGGAGCGCCCCCTCCCTCGGGACGTCTCCAGATGATGCGAACCCGCGAGGTCAACGGCATGGTGCTGGTCCACGCACCAGCGGCCGACGCGCCTGCGGGCGAGGCACCGGGCTGGGAGGTGGAGGGGCTCCCGGACGACGGCGAGTGGCTGCCGAACCGGACGCGCACCTGGCGGGTCCGCTGCCACCTGCACGACATCGCCGAGCACGCGGTCGACACCAACCACCTCTGGGCGATGCATCTGCTCGGCAGGCTGACGGAGGTCCAGCCTGTCCGGTTCGAGGGGCCCCGGCTGCGGACGGCCTACGACGCCGTCCAGTTCCTCCCGCGCCCCTTCCCCTCCCGGGGGCTGGTGCGCGCCCGGTTCTCGATCAACGCCGAAGGCCTCGGGTTCATCGTGGGGGACGTCCAGGTGCGGACGCCGTGGTACAGCCCGGTCGTCCGGCTGGTGATGGCCGCGACCCCGGTCACGCCGCACTCCGTCGACCTGCGGGTGTCGGCGCGGCTGCGCAGGACGTCGCCGTGCGGCGCCGCCCGGCTGCTGACACCGGCCGTCAGGGTCGCCGACCGGGTCGCCGCACGGATAGCGATCTTCCTCTTCGCCCGGGAGGTCGGGGCGGAGGTGCGGATCTGGGAGCACAAGGCGTACCTCGACGACCCGTCCCTGATCGAACCCGACGCCGGCATCCGCGCGCACCGCGCCTGGTCCCGCCAGTTCTACTCGCGCGGGCGCTGACCCCCTGGGTTCAAGACCCGGGCCTCGACGCGGCCGTTGGACTCCTCGGCCAGCCTAGGCACGCGGCGCGCGCCGCCGCTCAGATGTCCGGATCGGCGGCGAGGGCCTCGTAGACGGGGGCCAGGACGTCCGCGAGCGGACGGCGGCGGATCCTGATCGGCGGGGGAGCGACCACCTGGAGGACGAAGCCCGGCGGGACGGGCGGCGCCGCCGGACGGTCGCGCAGGCCAGCCAGCCCGGACGGGGGCGTCCAGAAACCGGCGGCGGTGAGCGGCTCGTCCGCCATGTCGAACGGGTCTGGCTCGGTCTCGGTGCCGCGCCGCAGCGCCGCGAGGAGCTGGTCCCTGCCCCGGCCGTTCCACTGGAGGATCAGGAACGGGTCGTCGTCGAACGCCTCCGCCAGCAGGTACAGGACGGCGGCCGCGTGCTTGCACGGGTCGCCCCAGTCGGGGCAGTCGCACATCAGGTGCAGGTCGGCGGCCGAGCCGGGGAACAGCGCGAGGCCCAGCTCGGCGAACACCCACTCGATCTCCGGCGGCATCTCCCCGGCGAGCAGCCGCGCGCGGAACACCGCGCGGGACGCCAGCTCCGCCTCGACGGCCCGCCAGCCGTCCGCGTCGATCGCCTCGATGCCGAGCGCCACCTCGTAGGGGTCGGGCGCCGAGCCGTGGACGCGCGCGGTCACCTCGTACGGGGCGACCTTCAGGTCGACGACGTTGCCCTTGCGCGCGTAGGTCCGGCCGCGCTGGAGACGGCCCTTGTCGGCGAACGACTCGACCAGGTCGATGAAGCGCCGCGACCACCACTGCGAGCCGATCGACCCGCGCCTGGTGCGGGCCTTGATGCCGTCGTTCCGCAGCGGCCCGCGCCCGCCGGCGCCCTCGTCCATCAGTCGCTCACCGCCTCCGGGGACAGGCGCAGGACGTCGCGCAGCTCGGCCACGGAGAGCTCGGTGAGCCACTCCTCGCCGGTGCCGACGATCGAGTCGGCGAGAGCCTTCTTGCGCTCGATCATCTCGTCGACGCGCTCCTCCATCGTCCCGACGCAGATGAACTTGCGGACCTGCACATTGCGGGTCTGCCCGATGCGGAAGGCGCGGTCGGTGGCCTGGTCCTCGACGGCGGGGTTCCACCAGCGGTCGACGTGGACGACGTGGTTGGCGGCCGTGAGGGTCAGGCCCGTCCCGGCGGCCTTGAGGGAGAGCAGGAAGACCGACGGTTCGGCGTCGCCTTGGAACCGCTGGACGAGGTCGTCGCGCGCCTGCTTGGACGTCCCGCCGTGCAGCCACAGCACGGGCCGCTCAAGCCGGGCCGCCAGGTAGGGCTGGAGCATCGAGCCGAACTCCGCGTACTGGGTGAAGACGAGGGCCTTCTCGCCCTGCTCCACGACCTCGGCACAGATCTCCTCCAGGCGTTCGAGCTTCCCGGAGCGGCCGGGGAGGCGCGAGCCGTCCTTGAGCAGCTGCGCCGGATGGTTGCAGACCTGCTTGAGCTTCGCCATCGTCGCCAGGACGAGGCCGCGCCGCTTCTTCTCGTCCGCCTCGGCGATCTGGGCGAGCATGTCGTCCACGGTGGCCTGGTAGAGCGACGCCTGCTCGGCGGTGAGGTTGCAGTAGACCTTGATCTCCTGCTTCTCCGGCAGATCCGAGATGATCGACCTGTCGGTCTTGAGGCGGCGCAGGACGAACGGCTGCGTCGCCCGCTTCAGCGCCAGCGCCGCCCGCTCGTCGCCGTCCCGCTCGATCGGGATCGCGAACCGCCGCCGGAACGCGGCACGCGGCCCGAGCAGCCCCGGATTCGCGAACTCCATGATCGACCACAGCTCGGTGAGGTGGTTCTCCACGGGCGTGCCGGTGAGCGCGATCCGGTTCCGCGCCGGGATGCTCCGCACGGCCCTGGCCTGGCGCGTCCCGCTGTTCTTGAGCGCCTGCGCCTCGTCGCAGACGACTCGCCCCCACTCGATTCGCGCGAGCATCTCCGCGTCCCGCGTCGCCGTCCCGTAGGTGGTCAGCACCAGATCGGCCCCCGCGACCGCTTCGACGAGCTCCTCGCCCCGATGCCGCCCCGTCCCATGGTGGACGTAGACGCGCAACTTCGGCGTGAACCGCCCCGCCTCCCGCTGCCAGTTCCCCACCAGCGACATCGGCAGGATCGCCAGCGTCGGGTCGGGCGGAGCGGTGCCCTCCCTCTCGTGGACGAGCAGCGAGAGCACGGAAATGGTCTTGCCCAGTCCCATGTCGTCCGCGAGCAGGGCGCCGAGCCCGAGACCGTCCATGAAGGTCAGCCAGGCGAGCCCTCGCTCCTGGTAGGGGCGCAGTTCGGCGTCCAGGTCGTCGGGGGTGCGCATGGGGGTGAGGCGGCGGTCGGCCTCGCCGGAGAGGAGGTCGCCGAGGGCGCCGCCCGCGTCGACGCCGGTGAGGGGGAGGGCGTCGTCGCCCGCGTGGACGACCGCGCGGATCGCCTCGGCGGCGGTCATCCGGCCGCGGCGGGGGTGGCGGAGGAAGTCGAGGGCGGCCTCCAGCTGCCGCTCGTCCAGCTCGACCCACTGGCCGCGGAGGCGGACGAGGGGCGTCTTGAGCCGGGCGAGCTCCTCCAGTTCGGCCTCGTCGATGCTGTCGTCGCCGATGGCGAGGTCCCAGCGGAAGTCGACCATGGCCTTCATGTCGAAGCCCGAGGCCACGGCCGAACCGGACGACGCCTCAGGGTCGTCTTCGCGCGTCGTCAGCCTCATGCCGAGCTTCGCCTTGCCCGCCCACTGCGGCAGCAGGACGCCGAAGCCCGCGGCGGCGAGCATCGGGGCCGCCTGGCGGAGGAAGCGGAACGCGCCGGCGGTGTCGAGGACGAGCTCGGCGGGTTCGGGGCCGTCGAGCGCGCGGGCCAGGTCGGGGAACAGGCGCAGGGCGCGGCCGAGGCCGGTGAGCAGCGTCTCCTCGGCGTTCGGGATCGAGGTCGCCTCGCCCGCCCAGACGAGCGCGGCCGGGACGTAGAGGCTCGGGTCGTCGGTGCCCTGGAGGGCGAACTCGATGCGCCATGAGTCGCCGTCGCCGTCGCCGTCGCCGGATTCCGCGTTCGCGTTCGTGTCGGTGTCCGCGTCCGCGCTTGGTTCGGTGAGGCGGAAGCAGGCGCGGAGCGGGCCGGACGGGCGGCGCGCCCCGGCGGCCCAGGCGTCCAGCTCGGCGATGAGGTCGTCGGGGTCGTCGCGGGGCTCGCGGGCGACCCGCGGGGACGGGCCGGTCAGCGCCGCCACCCAGCGTTCGGCGAGCGGCAGCCGGTCCGGCTCCTTGCGCCGGGACACCAGCAGCGGATGCGGCACCACGCCCCGGACGGCCGTGTCGACCAGGCCGGACAGCGCCTCGCGCAGCACCTCGGCGGCGGGACGTCCGCCGTCGGCGGCGCGGCACGCGGCGGGCATCGCGCGGGCCAGCGCCCGGTACCGCGCCGGGTCGTCGATCACCGGGCGCCAGCGGGCCACGAGGTCGCCGTCCTCGCGGAGCAGCGCGGGCAGCACCTGTCCGCGCCCGGTCAGCTGGACGGCCTCGTCCGCGATCATGCAGAGGAAGCGCAGGTCGGTGCCCGCGATCACGTCGGCGCTGTGCTCGGCGGCCTGGAGGAGGGCCATGGCGGGGAACGGCTCCAGGACGAGCGCGGGCACCCGCCAGGGGCGCAGTTCGGGCTCGTCCGGCACCGGCTCGGGCCCCAGCTCGGCGGACGGCAGCGGACGGTCGCCGACCGTCGGCAGCGACATCGCCAGCTCGACGCGGAACGCCGTCCGGACGAGCGGCTCGTACGACGTCCCCGTGAAGTCGCAGGTCGCGAAGGGGTGGACGGCTGACGAAGGCTCGTACGCGCCTGTTCCCCGTGCGGCGTCGGCCCCCCGCGCCCCCTGCAACGGCACGGCGCGTTCTGCCCAGACGCAGAGCGCACCGCCATGCCAGGTGGCGTGGGCGACGAGCATGGTTCCCGAAGCTATCAGCAGCCTCCGACGTCCCGGCCGGGCACTGCCGTCGCCCGGCCGACTGCCGTCACGGCAGGCTCGAACCGCCGCGTTAGGCTCGGGACATTCCGCTGCCGAAACGCACAGGAGGGTCGCCGTGGGCGAGTTCGTACGGGTCGAGGTCGAGGACGGCATCGCGACGATCAGGCTGGACCGTCCGAAGATGAACGCCCTGAACGCCCAGATGCAGCGGGAGCTGATCGACGCGGCCCGGCAGGTCACGCAGGACGACGCGGTCGGCGCCGTCGTCCTGTACGGCGGCGAGAAGGTGTTCGCGGCCGGCGCCGACATCAAGGAGATGGCGCCGATGTCGTACGCGCGGATGTCGGCGGGGCCTTCGCGGCTGCTGCAGGACTTCGCGCGGGCGCTCGCCGGGATCCCCAAGCCGGTGATCGCCGCCATCACCGGGTACGCGCTCGGCGGCGGGCTGGAGACCGCGCTGACCGCCGACTTCCGCGTGGTCGGCGAGGGCGCGAAGGTGGGGCAGCCGGAGATCCAGCTCGGCATCATGCCAGGGGCGGGCGGGACGCAGCGGCTGTCCCGGCTGATCGGGCCGTCCAAGGCCAAGGACCTGGTCTTCTCCGGACGGCACGTCGCCGCCGATGAGGCCCTCGCGATCGGGCTCGTCGACCGCGTCGTCCCGGACGCCGACGTCTACACGGCCGCCAGGGAATGGGCGGCGACCTTCGTCGGCGGTCCTGCGATCGCGCTGCGGGCCGCGAAGCAGGCCATCGACGCGGGCCTGGAGGTCGATCTGGAGACCGGGCTGGAGATCGAGCGGACGCAGTTCGCCGCCCTGTTCGCCACCGAGGACCAGGCGAGCGGCATGAAGAGCTTCATGGAGGAGGGCCCCGGCAAGGCCACGTTCACCGGCCGCTGAGGGCGCGTTCCTGGGCGTCCAGGACCTCGTCGGCGTACTGCTCCGTCCAGCGGCTCAGGGCGAAGAGCGGTTCGAGCATGCCGCGTCCGGGGCCGGTCAGGCCGTACTCGACGCGCGGCGGCGCCTCGGCGTAGCGGCGGCGGGTGACGAGGCCGTTCTGTTCGAGGCGGCGGAGCGTCTCGTTCAGGACCTTGTGGCTGATGCCGCCGATCCTGTCCTGGAGTTCGCGCGGACGCAGCGGGCCGTTGCGCAGCGTCCACAGGACGACGCCGGTCCAGGTGCCGGACAGCAGGTCGAGGCCGAGCCGGGTCTGGCAGTCCGCCGCGAACCGGATCTCCTCGACCTGCGGCTGGTCGGCCTGCGGCTCGGCGAAGCGGATCTTGTCGAGCTGGATCTCGTCCATGGGCATCTCCCCGCGATCCTGCCGCGTCCGATACGCACCGGATGGTGCCGAACGGACCGCTTAGCGTCCCGTCCGACGGTAATCGACCGGGAGGTAGACATGCGGATCGGTGTGCTGGGCGCGGGGAACATGGCGGACGCGCTGGCCGCGCAATGGGCGCGCAAGGGGCACGACATCCGGATCGGGGCGCGGACGCCCGCGAAGGCGGCCGCGCTGGCGGAGCGCATCGGCGAGGGAGCGACGGGCGGCACGCTCCGGGAGGCGGCCGAGTTCGGCGACGTGGTGCTGCTCGCCGTCTGGTACGAGGGCGTCCAGGACGTGCTGCGCCAAGCGGGCCCGCTCGACGGACGGGTGCTGATCGACTGCACCAACCCGATGGAACCGCCCTTCGAGACGCTGAAGACGGCAGACGGTCCTTCGGCCGCCCGCCGTGCCGCCGACGCGAGTGGCGCGCGGGTGGTCAAGGCGTTCAACATGTGCCACGAGAGCGTGTGGCGGATGACGCCGCCCGCGTTCGGCGGACGGCCCCTCGGCGTCCCGCTGTGCGGCGACGACGCGGAGGCGCTGGCGGCGGTCCGCGAACTGGTGGCCGACCTGGGATGCGTGCCGATGGACGGCGGCGGGCTGGAACGGGCCGGGCTCCTGGAGGCGGCCACGGCGTTCATGGTCGGGTTGTGGGTCGCGGGAGAGGACCCGTCCGCGATGCTGCCGCCGCCCGAGTACGCCGGCGGCGACCCGCGACGCACATCCGGGTGAATCTCCGCTGTTTCTTGGGCGAGCCGCCCAGCGCTGTCAAGATCGGCCGATAGCATCTCGCGCCATGCGACACGCGTACCGCACCGCGCTCGTGACGGGTGCGTCCAGCGGGATCGGTGAGAGCTTCGCCCGCCTCCTGGCCGGCCGCGGCACCGATCTGGTGATCGTGGCGCGCCGGGCCGGGCTGCTGGACGGCCTCGCCCGCGAGCTGGTCGAGCGGTACCGCGTCGCGGTGGAGGTGCTGGCGGCCGATCTCGCCGACCCCCTGCAGCGCGCCGAGGTCGAGGGACGGCTCAGCGCCGACCCGGTGGAACTTCTGGTGAACAACGCGGGGTACGGCGCGTTTGGAGCGTTCGCGGAGACGTCGCTCGACGACCAGCTCGCGCAGATCGAGCTGAACGTGACCGCGCTGGTCCGGCTCACCCACGCCGTCCTGCCGGGGATGGTCGAGCGCGGGCGCGGCGGGGTCCTGAACGTGTCGTCGATGTCGGGGTTCGCGCCGTCGCCGGGCAGCGCCACCTACGGCGCGACGAAGGCGTACGTGGCGTCGTTCTCCGAGAGCCTGCACTCCGAGGTCGCGGGCAAGGGCGTCCATGTGACGGCGCTGTGCCCCGGGTTCACGCGGACGGACGACGTCCAGGGCCGGCCGGTCCCGTCCAACCTGCTGTGGCTGCGGCGCGACGACGTGGCGCGCGCCGGGCTCGACGCGGTGGCCACCGGACGCGCGCTGTGCATCCCCGGCATGCAGTACAAGGCGGCGTTCCCGGCGCTGCGGCTCGTCCCCAGGCCGCTGCTCAGGGCCGCGGTGAACCGCATGTGGCAGCAGGCCGCCGACACGCGGTGACGGACGCCGCGGACACGCGGTGACGGACGCCGCACACCCCCTTATTGCGCGGATCTACAAAACTCGCGGCCGGTTGGTTGTCGCGGGGCTTACTTGACGGGGATCACGCCCAGTGGCGACGATCGAACCTACGCTTCAGTAGGTTATGAACGTATGGCCTGCTAGGAGCCCCCTCGGCGCCGCGTCACGGCGGCGCCGCCCGGCAGAACCGCACCCGTCCAGCGAAGGAACCGCATGTCCGTGACCCCCGAAGAGAAGTTCCAGCTCGGCCTCATGACCGACCTTGAGCCGGTGGCCGAGAGGGAACTGAACCGGCACCTGTCGATGGCCAAGGAGTGGTTCCCGCACCAGTACGTGCCGTGGAGCGAGGGCCGCGACTTCGACGGGCCCCTGGGCGGCGAGCCGTGGTCGCTGGAGCAGTCGACGCTGAGTCCCGAGGCGCGCGAGTCGCTCATCGTGAACCTGCTCACCGAGGACAACCTGCCCGGCTACCACAACGCCATCTCCACCGCGTTCGGCCGCGACGGCGCCTGGGGCACCTGGGTCAACCGGTGGACGGCCGAGGAGAACCGGCACGGCATCGTCATCCGCGACTACCTGACCGCCACCCGCGCCGTCGACCCGGTCGCGCTGGAGCGCGCCCGCATGCGCCACATGGAGGCCGGCTACGACGCCGACCACGGCGACTCGTTCCTGCACGGCGCGGCGTACGTGTCGTTCCAGGAGCTCGCCACCCGCGTGTCGCACCGCAACACCGGCAGGGCGTCCGGCGACCCGCTGTGCGAGCAGATGCTGACCCGCGTCGCCGCCGACGAGAACCTCCACATGATCTTCTACCGGAACCTGATGGACGCCGCGCTGGAAGCCGCGCCGAACGAGACGATGCGGGCGATCACCGAGGTCGTCAAGGGGTTCCAGATGCCAGGCCACAGCATTGACGGGTTCCTGCGCAAGTCGGTCATGATCGCCAACGCGGGCATCTACGACATGCGCCTGCACCACGACGACGTCCTGGTCCCGGTGCTGCGCAAGTGGAACATCTTCGACCGCACCGACTTCTCCGGCGACGGGGAGAAGGCGCGCGAGGAGCTGGACGAGTTCCTGGGGCAGCTCGACGCGTCCGCCACCAAGTTCGAGACCCGCCGCGAGGAGCGCCGCGCCCGCCAGGCCGCCCGCCGCTCCTGACCTGGCCCGCCGCTCGTGACGTGGCCGATGCCCTGACCGGGCCTGGACGCCGCGCTGACCTGGTCTGGCCGCCGGTTGGTCTGATTTGTCCGGAACGTCGGGCCGGTTCCCGGCGTCAAAAGGGGCATGGGGAAGCATCGACGGCTGGGCGGCTATCGGTTGCTGGACGAGATCGGCCGGGGGAGCACGGCGGTGGTCTACCTGGCCATGGACCCCCGCGGCCGCGAGGTCGCGGTGAAGGAGCTGAGCCCGGAGGTGGCGGGGGAGCCGGAGGCGATCAGCAGGCTCGCCCGCGAGATGTCCGCGCAGGCGCGCGTGCGCAGCGAGTACGTCGCGGGGCTGATCGACGGCGAGATCACGGCGGAGCGGCCGTACGTCGTCATGCAGTACGTGCCCGGCACCCCGCTCAACGACCTGATCTCGGCGTACGGGCCGCTGCGCGGCGAGCGGCTCGTCCGGTTCGCGCGGCGGCTGGCGCTCGCGCTCGGGGACGTCCACGACGCGGGCGTCCTGCACCGGGACGTCGCGCCCGGCAACGTGATCGTGATGGGCGACCGGCCGACGCTGATCGACTTCGGGATCGCGCACGAGACGGGCGCCGAGCAGATCACCAGGCGCGGGATGGTCGTGGGGACGCCCGCCTACCTGGCGCCGGAGCTCATCGAGGGCGAGCGCGCCACGCCCGCGTCCGACGTGTTCTCGTGGGCGTCGACGGTCGCGTGCGCCGCGACGGGCCGTCCGCCGTTCGGACGGGGCTCGCTGCACGGCGTCTGCTTCCGGATCCTGCGCGGCCAGGCCGACCTCGACGGCGTGCCGGAGCCGCTCGCCGGGCTGCTGCGGACGGCGTTCCGGCGCGACCCGTCCGGGCGCCCGACCGCCAGGTGGCTCGCGGGCGCCCTAGCCGGCGCCCTCGCGGACGGCGATCGGGCCGCCACCAGGCGTCATGGCGCGCCCGCTGCCTGACGCGGACGAGATCTTCGGGCACGATCGACGGAGGTAGGGTTTCGTAAACGATGAGGGGAGCTGTCACGTCCGGGGACCGAATCGGCCACTACAGCGTGCTCCAGACCCTGGGGGAAGGGGGGATGGGCGTCGTCTACCTCGGCGCCGACCCCGAGGGCCGGAACGTGGCCATCAAGGTGCTGCGGCCCGCGGTCGCGGGGGACGCCACGGCGCGTCGCCGGCTGGCCCGCGAGGTCGACTCGATGCGCCGGGTGCACAGCCCGCACGTCGCGGAGATCCTCGACGCGGACGTGACCGCCGACCAGCCCTACATCGTCACCCAGTACGTGCCGGGGCGGACGCTCGAAGAGATCGTCGAGGAGTCCGGGCCGATCTACGGGCCCGCGCTGCAGCGGCTCGCGGTGGGGCTGGGCGCGGCGCTGTCGGCGATCCACGGCGCCGGGATCGTCCACCGGGACATGAAGCCGGGCAACGTGATGCTCGTCGACAGCGAGCCCGTCGTGATCGACTTCGGCATCGCGCAGGCCGCCGACGCGACCCGGCTCACCGCGACCGGGATGGTCATCGGCACGCCCGGCTACCTCGCGCCGGAGATCATCGAGGGTGAGGACGCGGGCCCGCCGTCGGACGTGCACGCCTGGGCCGGGACGGTCGCCTACGCCGCGACCGGCCGCCCGCCGTTCGGCTCGGGCACCTTCGAGTCGATCTTCTACAAGATCATGCAGGGGACGCCCGACCTGGAGGGCGTGCCGGACGCGATGCTGCCCGTGCTCCGCTCGGCGATGGCGCGGCACCCGGCGGAACGTCCCACCGCGGTCAACCTGGTGCAGCTCACCCGGCGCATCCACCTCGAAGCCACCATCACCGACCAGACGCGCGTCGACCGGCACTACCCGTCGCCGTCGCCTTCGCCGAGCGCGTCGCAGGGTCCCGGCACGTCGCAGCCGACACCCGGCACGTCGCAGCCGACACCCGGCACGTCGCAGCCGGTGGAGGAGACCCCGACCCCGGCCGACTTCTCCCGGCAGTTCTCCATGCCGGTGTCGGCGCCGCCGCCGCAGGAGGTGCGGCCGGCGCGTCCCACCACGCCGGGCTCGACCGCGATCCCGCTGCCCGGGCCCCCGCCGACCCCGGCCCCGACGCCCGGCCCGGCTCCGGTCCCGGCCCAGCCGAAGGACTTCGTCGGGCAGCTGCCGCCCGCCGCGCCGCCGCCCGTCCCGCCGCCCGGTCCCGCGCCGTACAAGGCGGGCGAGCAGTACCAGCAGCGCGGCTACGGCCCGCAGGATCCCTACAACCAGGGCGGATACCCGCCGCCTTACGCACCGCCGAACCAGCCGCCGCCCGGCCAGCCGCCCCCGGGTCAGCCGCCGCCGGGCGCGCTGCAACGCGGCGGCCCCGGCGACCCCTACGACCAGCGGGCGCAGGACGCGCAGCGCCGCGTCGAAGAGCGCGCCCGCGCCGAGCGGGACCGCCGCAAGCCCTACGGCCTGTACCGGTTCCTCAGCTTTCTCGTCCTGGTGGCGCTGCTCGCCTTCGCCGACATCGCGCCGCTGCTCGCCGTCGGCGCCACCATCGCCGGCGTGCTCGTCCTGCGGATGGCCGACAAGGCCGCCAAGGGCATGGAGGGACGGCAGACGCGGCGCGGCCCGCGCACCGGCGACGCCGTCGCCGCGGCGTTCCGGACGCCGCTGCACCTGCCAGGCGCCCTGATGTCCACGGTGCTGTGGACGTCGCTCAGCGTCATCGCCGGGCTGATCATGCTCGGCGTGCTGATCTTCGCCAGGTCCGAGATGACCGCCTCGGACGCCATCGCGTACTCCGCCATGGCGGTGATCGGGTTGCTCTGCCTTGCGCCGGGCAGCGGCGCGCCGCGGCGGCAGCTGGCCCGGGTCTGGGGCGCGGTGTTCCCGCGCACGGAGGCCGCGCTGGCGGGCGCGCTGATCGTCGGGATCTTCGCGGTGGTGCTGGTCGTGCTGTCCCAGGAGCAGCCGCCCGACACCACCCCCCTGGACGGCATGGGCCAGGACCTGGAGGGCCTGCGCGCCGACGTCCGTGACCTGGTGTCCGGCCTGCCCGGCATGTGACCGGGCCGTCCCGGCGGCGCCGGGACCCGGTCTCCGACAGGCGACCGGACGCGCTTCGGCGGGACGCCTCCGGTCGGTAGGGTGGCGTCCAATATGAGCGGCGAGATCGGCCACCAGGAGTACATCGGTCCGTACCGGCTGCTGTCCCGGCCGGACGGCCATTCCGGTGACGACGCCGTCCGCCGTGCCGCGGGCGCCGACGGACGCGACGTGGCGATCAGGCTGCTCCCGCCGGGCGCCGGCCCCGACATCGCCCGGATGCGCGAGGTGCTCAGCCCCTACGTGGTGGACGTCCTCGACGGCGACCCCGCCGCGCCCCAGCCCTATGTAGTGTCCCGGTTCGTCCCTGGACGGCCGCTGGCGGAGACGATCGCCGAGCAGGGGCCGATGTCGGGCGACGCGCTGCACCGCCTGGCGTTCGGGCTGGCCAAGGCGCTCGCCGCCATCCACCGGACCGGTCTCGCGCACGGCGGGCTGGGGCCCGGGACCGTCCTCGTCGTGGACGGCGCGCCGGTCGTCGTCGACTTCGCGCTGGCGGGCGGCGGCGACGCCGCCGAGGACGTCCGCGCGTGGGCGGCGACCGTGGCGTTCGCCGCCACCGGAACCGACGAGCCGACCGCCGGCGCGCTGTCCGCGGGGCTGGGCCCGCTGGTCGCCGCGGCGGCGGACCCCGATCCCGGCGCCCGTCCGGCGGCCGCCGACCTGGCCGAGGCGACCTCCCGCCTGACCCTGCCCGTGGCGCCCGCGCCAAGACGTCCAGAACCACCGGCCTCCACACCATCGCCGCCCACGCCACCGGCCGCGTCCCCGCTGGCGTCATCCACTGCATCTCCCACGCCGTCTCCTGCCGCGTCGCCAGCGGCAACCCCCGCCGCATCGCCTGCCGCGTCGCCAGCGGCATCCCGCGCCGCGTCGCCTACCGCGTCGCACGCTGTGTCGGCGGCGGTCGCGCGGGGGTCCGCGGCGGCGGCCGACGCGCATGAGCTGGCCGCGGCGCGGGGATGGGCGCGGCTGCTCGCCGCGCTGGTCGTGGTGATCGCGGTCGGCGTCGTGATCATGGCGCCGATCGCGGGTCTCGTCCTGTCGCTCGGCGCGGTCACGCTGCTGCGGGTCGCGGGGACGACGGCGCGCGGCTGGGCGTGGGCCTTCGGCCGGACGCTGCTGACCGTCCCCTACGCGGCGGCGTTCACGGTCGCGGTGCCGCTCGGCCTCGTCGCGGTGTCGGCGGTCGGCGGGGAGATCGACTCGCTCAGCGCCTGCGCGTTCGGGGCCGGGACGGGAGCGGCGGTGCTCTGGACGGCGCCGGGCGTCAGCGGCCCGCGCCGCCGGCTGGAGCGGATGTTCCTGTCCGTCGCGCGGCGGCCGAGGCGCATCGCGGCCGCCGGGATCGTCCTCGGGGCGCTGGCGCTGGCGGTGGTGTTCGGCGTGCTGTCGCTGACGCCGAGCTTCTCGCCGATGTACGGGCTGCAGAGCTCGCTGGAGAGCACGATGGACCGGCTGCAGACCGCCGCCAACAGGTTCTGAGGGATTTTGCCGACGCGCTACCCGCGAGTAACATTTATCGGGCATGGCCGAATCCGGGACCCGGCTCCGAAGCTCGTTCGGGTGTTTGGCAGGCTGTGACATCGAATCCGCCGCTGACCTCAGCGGCCAACTGAGTGCAGGGAGGTCGGCCACCGGCCATGAACATCGTCGTCCTGGTGAAGCAGGTTCCCGATACCGAGAGCCCGCGCAAGCTGAAGTCCGATGACAGCACGCTGGACCGCGCCGCGGCGGACGGCGTCATCAACGAACTCGACGAGTACGCGATCGAGGAGGCGCTGCGGATCAAGGAGGCCCAGGGCGACGGCGAGGTGACCGTTCTCTCCATGGGCCCCGACAAGGCCTCCGAGTCCATCCGCAAGTCCCTGGCGATGGGCGCCGACAAGGCCGTGCACCTGCTCGACGAGGGCCTCGCCGGGTCCGACGCGCTGCAGACGTCCTACGCGATCCAGCAGGCGCTCGGCCGTACCGGGTTCGACCTGGTGATCCTCGGGTCGGAGTCCACCGACGCGCGGACCGGGCTGCTCGCCGCGATGCTCGCCGAGCGGCTCGGCGTCCCGCAGCTGTCGCTCGCGAACAAGGTCGAGATCGACGGGACGTCCATCAAGGTGCAGCGGACGACCGACTACGGCTTCGACCGGGTCGAGGCGACCCTGCCCGCGGTCGTCAGCGTCGTCGAGAAGATCAACGAGCCGCGGTACCCGTCCTTCAAGGGGATCATGGCGGCCAAGAAGAAGCCGGTCGAGACGCTCGGCCTGGCCGACGCCGGCATCGACGCGGGGCGGGTCGGCCTGGCGAACGCGGCCACCGAGGTGGTCGACTTCGCCGAGGCGCCGCCGCGCGCGAAGGGTCAGATCGTCAGCGACGAGGGCGACGGCGGCGCGAAGATCGCCGAGTTCCTCGCGTCGAAGAAGTTCGTCTGACGGGGAAGGGGACAAGCGAACAATGGCGGAGATTCTCGTCCTCGTCGACCATGTCGACGGTGAGGTCAAGAAGGTCACGCTCGAACTGCTGACGCTGGCGAACCGGCTCGGCGAGGCCGCCGCGGTCTGGGTCGGCCCCGGCTACGAGGGCGCGAAGGACAGGCTCGGCGAGTACGGCGCAGGCAAGGTCTACGTCGCCGCCGACGAGGAGCTGACCTCCTACGTCGTCGCGCCGAAGGCCGCGCTGCTCGCCCAGCTCGTGAACGAGAAGTCGCCGGCCGCGGTGCTCGTCGCCGCGACCGCCGAGGGCAAGGAGATCGCCGGACGCCTCGCGGTGAAGACCGGCTCCGGCGTGCTCACCGACGTCGTCGACGTCGCCGACGGCTTCGTCGCCGAGCACTCCATCTTCGGCGGCGGCATCATCGCGCACGCCCGGGTGAAGACGGGCACGCCGATCATCGCCGTCCGGCCGAACTCGGTCGCGCCCGAGGCGAACGCCGTCGGCCCGGCGGAGGAGCAGGTCACGGTCGCGCTGTCGGACGCCGACAAGGCCGCGAAGGTCGTGGAGAAGGTCGTCCAGGAGAAGGGCGAGCGCCCGGACCTGACCGAGGCCGCGATCGTCGTGTCCGGCGGGCGCGGCGTCGGCGGCGCCGAGAACTTCTCGATCATCGAGGGCCTGGCCGACTCGCTCGGCGGGGCCGTCGGCGCGTCCCGCGCGGCGACCGACGCGGGCTGGTACCCGCACTCGTTCCAGGTCGGCCAGACCGGCAAGACCGTGTCGCCGCAGCTCTACATCGCGGTCGGCATCTCAGGCGCCATCCAGCACCGGGCCGGCATGCAGACCTCGAAGACCATCGTCGCCATCAACAAGGACCCCGAGGCGCCGATCTTCGAGCTCGTCGACTTCGGGATCGTGGGCGACCTGTTCCAGGTCGCGCCGCAGCTCACCGAGGAGATCACGAAGCGCAAGTGATCCCGCGCGCGAGGACGCCCCGGCGACATGCCCGTCGCCGGGGCGTCTCGCGTGTCAGGAACGTTCCGGCGACGGGGCGCGGACGGCCGACAGCACCGCCGGCTTCAGCAGGCCGTCGACCTCGCCGTACGGGACGACCGCGTCCTGCGTCCCGCACGCCATGGTGTAGCCCAGCAGCCCGGCGTGGAACGCGACCCGGACGCCCTTCGGGGTGAGCGCCATCGCGACGTCGCCGGTGTTGACGAACTTGGACGGGGTGTCGGCCCTGCCCGGCGGGGCGGCCTCGTCCGCGCCGCCGCCGCAGTAGTCGCCGCCGGGCAGGTTCGCCCTGATCCGCGCGTCCAGCGGCGCGAGCGCCTGCGGGGTCGCGGCCCGGAACAGGCCGGGCGGACGGTAGAGCGCGCCGGTCCGCAGGTCGACGACGGCGGCGGACGGGTTGTCCCAGCCCGACCCGCGCTCGCCCTGCAACGTGACGGTGTACCAGACCGACAGCAGCCGGTCGGTGCGCATCAGGATCTGCGGTCTCACGACGTCGGTGTAGGGGCCGCTGCCGACGTCCTTCAGGCCGTTCCTCGTCTTGGCCCAGCGTTGTTCGAGCGGGGCCCGCAGCGCCTGGTTGATCTTCTGGGTGAGCGCGGCGTCGCCGCCCGTGACCCGGACGATCTGCCCCCGCGCCTGGAACGTCATCCCGCGGCCCATGTCCTGGCGCGGCTCGCTGAGCGCGGCGAGCCGCGCCACGATCGGCTTCGGCGCCTCGTCCGAGACGGCGACGTAGACCGCCGCGCCGCCGCCCGCGGCCACGGCGGCGGCCCCGCCCGCGACGGCGGCCGTCCCCTTCGCGCCGAGCGCGCCGAGGACGCCCTTGCCCGCCGCGGCGCCCGCGCTCCCGGCCCCGCCCGCGCCTCCGGCACCCGCGCCCGCGGCTCCGGCGGCGCCCGCGCCCGCCGCGCCCGCCGCGCCGGAGGCCGCTCCGCCGGAGCCCAGGCCGAGCGCGGTGAGCGGGAACAGCATGGACAGCGCGGCCGCCGCGCCCGCGAGCGTCCGGACGCCCCGCGCCTCCCAGCCCGGCCCGTACGCGCCCGACGCGACCGACTCCAGCTCCGCGACGAACCCGGACGCGCCGAGCGGACGCTCCCACGGGTTCTTCGCCAGGCCGCGCTCGATCAGCGGACGGAGCGGCCCGGGGACGTCCTCCACCGGGATCGGCGCCGTCAGGTGGCGGCCCATCAGCCCGGCCTGGTCCTCGGCCGTGTAGGGGCGCCGTCCCGTGACGCACTCGAAGAAGACGCAGGCCGCCGCGTACACGTCGGTGGCGGGCGAGGCGGGCTCGTCCCGCCACTGCTCCGGCGCCATGTACACCGGCGTGCCGGACCGTCCGGACGCGCCCGCGTCCACGGCGATGCCGAAGTCGATGAGCTTGCTCAGCCCGTCGCCGCGCACGATCACGTTCGCGGGCTTGTAGTCGCGGTGGACGATCCCGACGTCATGCGCGGCCGCCAGGCCCAGCAGCGAGCCCTTCAGCACGGTCAGCGCGGCCTCGGGCTCCAGCGGCCCGCGCTCGGCGAGCACCGCCTTGAGGGACGCGCCGTCCACGGCCTCCATGACGATGGCGGCGGCGTCCGGCGTCTCGACCAGCCCGAACAGCCGGGTGACGAACGGGTTGCGCAGCCGCTTCAGCAGCTCGGCCTCGCCGCGGAACCGCGCGCGGAAACGCTCGTCCGCGGCGAGGGGCTCCGCGAGGTACTTGATCGCCGCGGGCAGGCCGGTCGCGTCGTGCCGGGCGAGCACGACGCGGCCCTGCCCGCCCTCGCCGAGCACCCGCAGCTCCGTGTAGCCCGGGACCCGCCACCCGCTCATCCGTCGCCCCCATCACCAGGAAAGAACACCGATGGGGTTATATCGGATCGTGTGGCGGACCAGAAGGGGTCAGGCCGCGGCGGGCTCAGGCCGCGCGTCGCCGGTGTGGCCCGCGTCCGCCGGGACGCCGGCGAGCGCGGCGACGTCGCCGCCCGCGCGCAGCGGGACGAACCGGGCGCCCGCGGCGATGAGCAGCGCCAGGACGACGACCGTGCCCACGCCCACGCGCAGGGACGTGGCGTCCGACAGGAACCCGACCACGACCGGGCCGAGCAGCAGCCCGCCGTAGCCCATCGCGCCGACCTGCGCGACGGCCGCCGCCGGACGGTCCGGCGCCGCGGTCCCGGCCAGCGAGATCGTCGTCGGGACGACCGTGCAGACCACCAGCCCCGTCAGAAAGAACCCGGCGATCGCGACGGACGGCACCGGCGCCAGCACCACGACGGTCATGCCGGCCGCCGTGCCGAGCCCCGCGCCGACCAGCATCCGGCGGGTGCCGAGACGCATCCGGACGCGGTCGCCGACGAGCCGTCCGAGCAGCATCGCCAGCTCGAACATCGGGTACCCGGCAGCGGCGACGGCCTCGGTGGCGCCCATCTCGTCGTGCAGCAGCAGCCCGCTCCAGTCGGCGATCGACCCCTCCGTCATGAACGCGATGAAGCCCAGGACGCCGATCAGGTACACGGCGGCGGGCATGCGGCGCGCCTTGCGTCCCGTCCCGGACAGGGCGGGCGCCGGCGGGTCGGGCAGGTACGTGCGGCCGAGCGCGAGCCCGGCGGGCAGCGTCAGCAGCGCCGCGGCCAGCACGGTCTCGGTGAACCCGAGCCCGGCCGCCGCGGTGACGACGCCGAACAGCCCGCCGCTCATCGCGCCGACGCACCACCCGGCGTGCATGCCGCTCATGACGGACCGCCGGTACGCCCGCTCGACGACGCTGCCCTGCGCGTTCATCGCGATGTCGGTGATCCCGAACGTCATGCCGAACAGCACGACGGCGGCGAGCAGCACGCCGTACGTGGGCGCGAGCGCGACGGCCGCGTAGGCCACCGCCGTCAGCGGCAGCGCGACCCGCAGCGCGGCGCGGCTCCCGGCGCGGGCCATCACGCCGCGCAGCGCCTGCA
Source organism: Actinomadura sp. 9N215 (assembly GCF_044326345.1). Lineage (NCBI taxonomy): Bacteria > Bacillati > Actinomycetota > Actinomycetes > Streptosporangiales > Thermomonosporaceae > Actinomadura > Actinomadura sp. 9N215. The sequence continues at coordinate 28,648 of NZ_JBIRBA010000023.1, forward strand.
TGGCGGCGATCGCGCCGAGCCCCCAGACGAGGACGACGATGCCGATCTCGGCCTCGCTCGTCCCGAACTTGGCGGCCAGCGCGGGCATGCGGGCCACCCACACCCCGGTCAGCAGGCCGGCCAGGGCGAAGGTCAGGAACGTCCCGGAACGGGCACGGAACAGCACGGTTCACCTCTTTCTGAGTGTCATGGAACGCTCCAGGCAGGGGCCGGGCGGCGTTCAGGCAGGTCGGTCGGGTGGCGTTCGGGCGGGTCGGCCGGGTGGACGGACGACGCCGCCCGTTCTCATCGCTCCAGCAGGCCGAGCAGCCGCTGTCTCAGCGCTTCGAGCTGCTCTTCGCCGAACAGCCCGGGGTCGTGGCTCACCACTTCCCACAGGCCCTCGGCCGCCAGCCGGACGACCATCGCGGTACCCGGGTCGGGGTCGTCCGCGGGGGCGCGGCCGTGCCAGCGCCGCATCGCCTCGTTCAGCGGCTCGGCCTGCTCCGGATCGGCCGCCGCGGCCGTGATGGCCGACCAGCGCCGGTACGCGCGGGCCTCGCCCGTGAGGATCTCGAACGTGGCCTCGACGTAGGCGCGGGTGTAGGCGCCCGGCACGCCGTCCCCGTAGGAGGCGACGTAGGAGGCGATCAGGTCGTCGAACTCCTCGATGACCCGCGCCACCATCGCCCGGACGAGGGCCTCCTTGGTGGGGAAGTGGTAGAGCAGCCCTCCCTTGCTGACGCCGGCGCGGTCCGCGACCGCGGTGAGCGTCAGCGCCTGCGTCCCCTGCTCGGAGAGGACGGCCTCGGCGGCGTCCAGGAGGGCTTCCTTCGTCATGATGATCTCACTGTACCGGCTGGACGGTACAGACGACCAACCCGCCTGCGGCCGGCCGTATTCCCACGTCCGGAATCCCCTGTCCTGGCGGGCTCCCGGAGGGGAACATCCGCGGCGCGGATACTGTTGTCGGCGTGGTGACCTACCTCGACCATGCGGCGACCACCCCGATGCTGCCCGAGGCCATCGCGGCGATGACGGCGGAGCTCCGCGAGCTCGGAAACCCGTCCTCGCTGCACGCGGCGGGACGGCGCGCCCGCCGGGTGGTCGAGGAGTCCCGCGAGATCATCGCGGAGGCGTTCGACGCCCGTCCGAGCGAGGTCGTGTTCACCTCAGGCGGCACCGAGGCCGACAACCTCGCCGTCAAGGGCCTCTACTGGGCCCGCCGCGCCGCCGGTCCCGCCCGCACCCGCGTGCTGGTGAGCGCCGTCGAGCACCACGCCGTCCTCGATTCGGCGCAGTGGCTCGCCGACCACCAAGGCGCCCGCGTCGACTGGATCCCCGTGGACGGCACGGGACGCGTCCGTCCCGAGACCCTCCGCGAGTTGCTGGGCAGCGGCGACGACGTCGCGCTCGTGAGCGTGATGTGGGCCAACAACGAGGTCGGCACCGTCCAGCCCGTCGCCGAGCTGGCCGCCGCCGCCCGCGAGCACGGCGTCCCCCTGCACACCGACGCCGTCCAGGCCGCCGGGACGCTGCCCGTCTCGTTCGCGGCGAGCGGCGCGCAGGCGCTCACGCTCACCGGGCACAAGCTCGGCGGACCCATCGGCGTCGGCGCGCTGCTGCTCGCCAAGCCCAAGCCGCCCGCCTTCGTCGACCCGGTGCCGCTGCTGCACGGCGGCGGGCAGGAGCGCGACGTCCGGTCCGGGACGCTCGACACGCCCGCCATCGCCGGGTTCGCCGCCGCCGTCCAGACCATGGCGGCGCGCCGCGACGCCGAGGCGCACCGGCTCGCCGAGCTGCGCGACCGCCTGATCGACGCCGTCCGCGCCGCCGTGCCCGACGCGGTCCTGAACGGCGACCCCGCCGACCGCCTGCCCGGCAACGCGCACTTCTCCTTCCCCGGCTGCGAGGGCGACGCGCTGCTCATGCTGCTGGACGCGCGCGGCATCGCCTGCTCGACCGGTTCGGCCTGCTCCGCCGGCGTGTCCCAGCCCAGCCACGTCCTGACCGCGATGGGTTCCGCCGCCGAGCACGCGCGCGGCTCGCTGCGCTTCACCCTCGGCCACACGTCCACCGAGGCCGACGTCAAGGCCCTCGCCGACGCGATAGGCCCCGCAGTGGCCCGCGCCCGCCGAGCCGGCCTCACCTAACCTCCCGCCCCAGACCCAAGCCGGGGCCACGGGTCGTGCGGCCGGAGGGCGCCCAGCGCCCGGAGGTCGCACGACCGGTGACGGGGGTTCCAGGGGGTCGTCCCCCTGGGAGTTACGGCTGATAGGGAGTTAGGGCCTTCCAGCCTGGGTCGCTGGTGGAGGCGACCTTGGCCTTGCCCTCGGACCAGGCGGCGGCGAGCTGGTCGAGCTCGGAGATGACGCCGGAGTCGGGGTCGGCGTACAGGTGGAAGACGCGGAGGCCGTCGCCGGTCTCGCGGACGGCGAGGACGGCGCGGTCGCCGAGCTTGGCGAGCTTCTTCTCGAAGGCGCGCAGCGCGCCCGCCGACGGCTCGACGGGCAGCCGGTCGGGGTTGCTGTTGGCGTACGGGACGCTGATCGCCACGTGCAGGTCGCAGAGCGGGTAGTCCTGGCGGTGCAGCGGGAACCGGGCGCCCAGGTGGGCGGGGTGGCCGCGCGGGGTGCGGCCCTCGCCGGACAGCCAGGCGGGCTCCGCGAACGGCTCGGCGATCTGCTCGATGACCGACGGCAGCATCGACGGCGGCAGTGCGTCGATCGGCGCCTCCGTCGCGATGGAGACCTCGCCGACCCAGCGGGCGACGTCGTCCTCGCCGAGCGCCCAGTGCAGGACGTTCACCGCGACCTGCATCTGCTGTTCCTCGGCGACGAACAGGAAGTCGGGATGGTAGGCGGTGAGGTGGACGCGGGCGCGGTCGGTGTCGGCGCGCATGCCGAGCCGGACGTACTCCAGGTCGAACTCGTGGTCGCCGAGGATGAGGTCCTGGCCGAGCATCTCCGGGTCGGGCTGCCGCGCCGGGTGGAACCTCCAGCCGCCAGCCGCCGCGCCGGACGGCGCGGACCGCGCCCAGCGTTCGGTGATACCGCGCAGTTCGGGGTTGCCACCGCCGGTCACGGTGAGGGACGGGGCCCGGTCCTCCGCGCCGCCGATCTCCCACAGCAGCCCCGGGTGGATCTTGTGGATGCGGCGGGACAGCTCCTCGATCGCGTCCGCGGACAGCCCCTCGCCGGGCGTCTCGGCCTCGGGCCGGTCGGGCCCGGCGGCCAGGGACGCCTCGATCGTCGGGCGGGCCTGCGCCCACCACTCCCAGAACTCGCTGATCGCGGGCGGCGTCACGGCGGACGCGTCGCGCGGACGACGGAAGATTCCCAACTGTCGTCTCTTCCTTGTCGTGGTCAAGCGGCCGAACCGCCTCATGACCGGGGCCGATGAGGTCGCTGGAGGATTGCCCGGGATGGCGCGGGGCCCGCCGGTGCGGCGGGACCATGCCCGTCCCGGTAAACCCTACGTGAGCTTCCGCTCTTCCCGTCGTCGCGGTCGCCCGGGTTGGAGAACGATCACAGGGTCGGGAAATCGATGGCGGGGGAGGGGGCCGCGGCGCGTACCCTCGAAGGGTTATGGCTCTGCGCGTACTTGCCGCCATGTCCGGCGGCGTCGACTCCGCCGTGGCCGCCGCCCGCGCCGCCGAGGCCGGGCATGAGGTCACGGGCGTCCACATGGCCCTGTCCAGCAACCCTCAGTCGTACCGGTCGGGCGCCCGCGGCTGCTGCACCCTGGAGGACTCCAGGGACGCCCGCCGCGCCGCCGACGTGATCGGCATCCCGTTCTACGTGTGGGACCTCGCCGAGCGCTTCCACCAGGACGTCGTGGAGGACTTCGTCAGCGAGTACGCGGCGGGCCGCACCCCGAACCCGTGCCTGCGCTGCAACGAGAAGATCAAGTTCGCGGCGCTGCTGGACCGCGCCATGGCGCTGGGCTTCGACGCCGTCTGCACCGGCCACTACGCCCGGCTGGACGGCGGCGTCCTGCGCCGCGGCGTCGACGCGGGCAAGGACCAGTCGTACGTGCTGGCCGTGTGCACGCCCGAGCAGCTCGCGCACGCGCTGTTCCCGCTCGGCGACACGTCCAAGGCCGACATCAGGCGGGAGGCGGAGCGGCGCGGGCTCCAGGTGGCCGACAAGCCCGACAGCCACGACATCTGCTTCATCGCCGACGGCGACACGCGCGGCTTCCTGGCCGAGCGGCTCGGCGAGGCGCCAGGACCGATCGTCGACACCGACGGCAACGAGGTCGGACGGCACGACGGCGCCTACGCCTACACGATCGGGCAGCGCAAGGGCCTGCGGATCGGCACGCCCGCGGCCGACGGGCGGCCTCGCTACGTCCTGGACATCTCCCCGGTGACGAACACGGTGACCGTGGGGCCGCGCGATTCGCTGGACGTCCACGAGATCACCGGTGAGCGTCCGGTGTGGCTGAGCGACGCCCCGGCGGGGCCGTTCGGCTGCCATGTCCAGCTGCGCGCGCACGGCGAGGTCTACGGCTGCACGGCCGAGCGGGACGGCGACGCCTTGCGCATCCGCCTGTCCAGCCCTGCCCGCGGCGTCGCGTCGGGGCAGGCGGCCGTCCTGTACGACGGCGACCGCGTGCTCGCGTCCGCGACGATCGCCGAGACGGTCCGCGTCCCCGCCTAGGTGACGGTCCGCGTCCCCGCGTCCCCGCCTAGGGTGACGGTCCGCGTCCCCGCCTAGGGTGCAGGAGGGCCCGTCTCTAGGAGGACGCTATGGAATTCGGTGTTTCGACGTTCGTGACCGATGAGGGGCTCGCGCCCGCCGCGCTCGGGCAGGCGCTTGAGGAGCGCGGGTTCGCGTCGCTGTACGTCACGGAGCACACCCACATCCCGGTGAAGCGCGAATCGCAGGACGGGTCGGGCGACGGCGAGCTGGCGCGCATGTACTACCGGACGCTCGACCCGTTCGTCACCCTGACGGCCGCCGCGACGGCGACGACGCGGCTGCGGGTCGGCACGGGCGTCGTGCTGATCGTCCAGCGGGATCCGATCACGCTGGCGAAGGAGGTCGCGTCCCTCGACCTGGTCTCGGGCGGACGGGCGGTGTTCGGCGTCGGCGCGGGCTGGAACCGGGAGGAGATGCGCAACCACGGCACCGATCCGAAGACCAGGATGCGGCTGCTGCGCGAACGCGTCCTCGCCGTGAAGGAGCTGTGGACGAAGGACGAGGCCGAGTTCCACGGCGAGTTCGTCGACTTCGACCCGGTGTACTCCTATCCGAAGCCGGTGCAGAAGCCGCACCCGCCCGTCATGATCGGCGGGTCGGGGCCGACGACGGCCGACCGGGTGGTGGAGTTCGGCGACGGGTGGATGCCCGTCCACGACCGCGTCGCGGACGACCTCGCCCAGAAGGTCGCCGACCTGCGCGAACGGGCCGGGCGCCCGCTGCGGGTCACGGTGTTCGCCACGCCCGCGAAGCCGGAGGCCGTCGCCCGGCTGGAGGCCGCGGGCGTCGACGAAGTCCTGTTCCACCTCGATCCCGGGCCCGAGGACGGCATGCTCCGCGACCTCGACCGGTTCGCCGCGCTGACGTGATCGCCGCGCCGGTAGGGTTTCGGGCGTGACGAGTTATCCCTGGCAGGCGGGGACGGCCACCGGGATCGGGTCGTATCCGGGCGACGACCCGGCGGAGGCGCTGCGGATCGTGCTCGGGGAGCTGCCCGGGTTGCCGCATCTGCCGGAGCTGCCCGCCCGCGGCCCCGGCGCCGACCTCACCGGACGGACGGCCGGGCTGCTGGTCGACCTGCCGATCCACCTGGAGCCGTCGGGCTGGCGGTTCTCCGACCGTCCGGGCCTCGACACGCTCAGGTCCCGCGACCATCTGGCCCGTGACCTGGACGTCCTGGAGGAGGCCGCCGACGGCCACGACGGCCCGTTCAAGATCCAGGTGTGCGGGCCGTGGACGCTGGCCGCGACGATCGAGCTGCGGCACGGCGACCGGGCGCTCAAGGACCCGGGCGCCGTCCGCGACCTGGCGGCGTCGCTCGCCGAGGGCGTCGCCGCGCACGTCGCGGACGTCCGCCGTCGCCTGCCGGCGGCCGAGATCCTGCTCCAGCTGGACGAGCCCGGCCTGCCCGCCGCGCTGGCCGGGACGGTCCCGACCGCCAGCGGCTTCTCGCGGCTGCGCGCCGTCGAGGAGCCCGTCGCGGAGGAGGCGCTCCGGACGGTGATCGAGGCGGCGGGCGCGTTCCCGATCGTCCACTGCTGCGCGCGGAACGTCCCGTACGCGCTGCTGCGGGGCGCGGGCGCGAAGGCGATCTCCGTCGATCTGAGCCTGGTCCCGAGGCGCGACGAGGACGCCGTGGGGGAGACGATCGACGCGGGGACGGCCCTCCTCCTCGGCGCGGTGCGCGCCACGGACACCGTCCTGCCGTCCCTCCGGGCGACCGCCGAACCGGTGCGGGCGCTGTGGCGGCGGCTCGGCTTCCCGCCCGCCCGGCTGGCGGACCAGGTCGTGATCACCCCGGCGTGCGGCATGGCGGGCGCCTCGCCCCGCTACGTCCGCGACGCGCTGGAGCACTGCCGCGAGACGGCCCGGATGATCTACGAAGCAGCGGACTGACCTGGGGCGCGGCGGCCCTCGTATTGTCGGTGGCGACGGCGATGATAGGGGCATGAGCATGAGCGACGACGGGGTTCCGGTTGAGGCGCGGCAGCGGCATCTGGAGCTGAGCCAGGAGATCGACGAGGCCAACTACCGCTACTACGTCCTCGATCAGCCGACGCTCGCCGACGCCGAGTACGACGCCCGGATGCGCGAGATCCGCGACCTGGAGGAGCGGCATCCGGAGCTGGTCACGCCCGGCTCGCCGACGCAGCGGGTCGGCTCGCCGATCGTCACCGACTTCGCGACCGTCCGGCATCTGGAGCGGATGCAGAGCCTCGACAACGCGATGACCGAGGACGAGCTGCTCGCCTGGGACGACCGCGTCGTCAAGGAGGCCGGCAAGGTCGCCGGCTACCTGTGCGAGCTGAAGATCGACGGGCTGGCGATCGCGCTGACGTACGAGGACGGGCGCCTCGTCCGCGGCGTCACGCGCGGCGACGGGCGCACCGGCGAGGACGTCACCAACAACGTCCGCACCATCGCCGACATCCCGTCCCGGCTGGAGGGCGACGGCTGGCCGGACGTCCTGGAGGTCCGCGGCGAGGTGTTCCTCCCGGTCGACGGGTTCGAGCAGGTGAACGCCGCGCAGGTGGAGGCCGGCAAGGAGCCGTTCGCCAACCCGCGCAACGCGGCCGCCGGTTCGCTGCGCCAGAAGGACCCGCGGATCACGGCGCACCGGCCGCTCGGCATGCTCGTCCACGGGTTCGGCGCGTGGCGGGGCGGGACGCAGCCGGAGAGCCAGTCCGGCGCGTACGAGCTGATGCGCGGCTGGGGGCTGCCGGTCAGCGACCGGTACCGGGTCCTCGACGGGATGGACGCCGTCCGCGAGTACATCGCCGGGTACGGCGAGAACCGGCACGGCACCGCATACGAGATCGACGGGGTCGTCGTCAAGGTCGACCAGTTCTCGCTGCAGCGGCGGCTCGGGTCGACGAGCCGCGCGCCGCGCTGGGCGATCGCGTGGAAGTACCCGCCGGAGGAGGTCAACACCAGGCTGCTCGACATCAAGGTCGGCGTGGGCCGGACGGGCCGCGTCACCCCGTACGGCGTGATGGAGCCGGTGAAGGTCGCCGGGTCGACGGTCGAGCGCGCGACGCTGCACAACGCGGGCGAGGTGAAGCGCAAGGGCGTGCTGATCGGCGACACGGTCGTGCTGCGCAAGGCAGGCGACGTGATCCCGGAGATCGTCGCGCCGGTGACCGCGCTGCGGGACGGCTCAGAGCGCGAGTTCGCGATGCCCTCGCACTGCCCGGAGTGCGGCACCGAGCTGGCGTACGAGAAGGAGGGCGACGCCGACATCCGGTGCCCGAACGCCCGGTACTGCCCCGCGCAGCTGCGCGAGCGGCTGTTCTTCGTGGCGAGCCGCAACGCGCTCGACATCGAGGCGCTCGGCTATGTCGCGGTGACGGCGCTGACGCAGCCGCTGGAGCCGTCCGACCCGCCGGTCAAGAACGAGGGCGACCTGTTCCACCTGACCGTGGATCGGCTGCTGCCGATCAGGAGCCTCGTCCTGGACCAGCGGACGGGCACGTCCAAGATCGACCCGAAGACCGGCGAGCAGAAGGTCGTGTCGTTCTTCGCGAACAAGGAGGGCGAGCCGAAGAAGACGGTCGAGATCCTCTTCGAGGAGCTGGAGAAGGCGAAGCGGCAGCCGCTGTGGCGGGTGCTGGTGGCGCTGTCGATCCGGCATGTGGGCCCGGCCGCCGCGCAGGACCTGGCCCGCGAGCTGCGCTCGATGGACGCGATCGCGAACGCGTCCGAGGAGGAGCTGGCGGCGGTGGACGGCGTCGGCCCGACGATCGCCGCGTCGATCAGGGCGTGGTTCGAGGTCGACTGGCATCGCGAGATCGTCGAGAAGTGGCGGGCGGCGGGCGTCCGGATGGAGGACGAGGGCGCGGCGGGCCCGCGTCCGCTGGCGGGCGTGACCGTGGTGATCACCGGGTCGCTTGAGGGCTTCAGCCGGGACTCCGCGACCGAGGCGGTGCAGCGGCTCGGCGGCAAGGTGTCGGGGTCGGTGTCGAAGAAGACGGGCTTCGTGGTCGCGGGCGACAGCCCCGGATCGAAATACGACAAAGCGGTCAAATTGGGCGTTCCGGTCTTGGGGGAGGAAGGGTTCCGTGTTCTCCTCGCCGACGGGCCGGATGCGGCCAAGAGCGTAACCGTCCGCGCCGACGAATAACGCCGCGTGGTCAACGCCTCGCCACCAGGTTTGCATTACTCAGGGGTACACTTCAACTACCCAACGGTGAGGGGCGGGTAGGGGTCAGGCATAACGGAACGTACCCAAATGGTTTCGCGAAGTTGAGCAAAGGCCGTACCCTCCCTCTCATCACGACCTGTACCTGAATCTCCGGACGTAACACCCGGGGGGCGTCCCCCGAGGTCGGGGACGCCCGGTGCCGGGGGACGGCCCCCCGGAGCCCCCCGAGGATGTTGATGAAGGACCCGAACAACACACGGAACACGGCGCCGCGCCGTGGCTCCCCGTTGTGGATCTACATCGTCGTCGTCATCCTGCTGGGCGTCACCGCCTGCGCCGTCGCGTTCGCCGGGCTGACCGGCGACGACCTGGACGCGCTCGCCCGCACGCCGGTGTTCTGGATCCTCGGCTGCTTCATCATCTTCGGCGAGCTCCGGCCGATCATCACGCCGGGCTCCACCGAGAACAACGGCGCGACCACGTCCACCACCTTCTCGTTCGCCGCGCTGCTGTACGCCGGGCTGCCGATCGCCGCCGCGCTCCAGGCCGTCGCCGTCATCACCTGCGGGATCTTCCGCGGCCGCACCCCGCACCGCATCGCCTTCAACGCCGCCCAGTACTCCCTCAGCCTCGCGGCCGCGCAGCTCGTCCTCGCCCTGTTCGGCGACCTCGCCACCCCCACGAACCTGTGGGTCCCGGACGGCGCCGACCTGCCCGCGATCGCGCTCGCCGGGACCGTCTACTTCATCTGCAACGACACGCTCGTCGGCTCCGCCGTCGCGCTGCACGAGCGGGTGTCGCTGGTCAAGGCGCTCCGCTGGGACCTCGGCTACCAGGTCCTCGTGCACCTGGCGCTGCTCGGCCTGGCCCCGCTCATGGTCATCGCCATGGACCGCTCCGCCGCCTTCGTCCCGCTGATCGTCCTGCCGTTCATCGCCGTGTACCTGAACGCGTCGGTGTCCGTGCGGCGCGAGCACCAGGCCCTGCACGACGGGCTGACCGGCCTCCCGAACCGCAAGCTGCTGATCGTCCGGACGGAGGAGGCCCTCGCCGAAGCGCGGGGCGCGGAGAAACGCGCCGCCGAGAAGCGCGACGCGGAGAAACGGGCCCGGAAGAAGGGCAACCCGGAGAACAACGGTACGGAAAGCAGCGGCGCGGAGAACAACAGCACGGAAAGCAGCGCCGCGGAGAACAACGGCGCGGAGATCGGCGGCAAGGAGAAGCGGAGCGTCGGGAAGCTCGGGGCCCGCACCGGATTCGGGCCGCGGCTCCGCAAGTCCGCCGACCCGCCGAAGCACCGCGCCGGGCTGTTCCTCCTCGACCTCGACCGGTTCAAGGAGGTCAACGACACGCTCGGGCATCCCACCGGCGACCGCCTGCTGCAGCTCGTCGCGCACCGCCTCACGCACAGCGTCCGCCCGGGCGACCTCGTGGCGCGGCTCGGCGGCGACGAGTTCGCGGTGCTGCTGCCGTCCGTCCGCGACGAGGCCGACGCCCGCCAGGTCGCCGCGCGCCTGCGCGCCGCGCTCAGCGAACCCGTCCGGCTGGACGGTATGTCGTTCGACCTGGAGGGCAGCGTCGGCATCGCGCTGTTCCCCGACCACGCGCCCGACTTCGAGCTGCTCCTGCAGCGCGCCGACGTCGCCATGTACAACGCCAAGGAGGCACGCTCCGGCGTCGAGATCTACTCCGCCCGCAAGGACCGCAACTCCCCGGCCCGGCTCAGCATGCTCGGCGACCTGCGCCGCGCCATCGACCGGTCCGAGCTGGAGCTGTTCTACCAGCCGAAGGTGTCGCTGCGGGACGGCCAGCTCGTCGGCATGGAGGCGCTGCTGCGCTGGCGCCATCCCGACAAGGGGATCCTCGAACCCGCCGCGTTCCTGTCGGTCGCCGAGCAGACGTACCTGATGCGCTCGATCACCCACCACGTCGTCGGGGCCGCGCTCGCGCAGGCCGCCGCCTGGTGGCGCGAGGACCTCACCGTCCAGGTCGCTGTGAACGCCTCCGGACGCGACCTGTTCGACACCGGCCTCACCGAGACGATCGAGGAGGGCCTGCTCGCCCGCGGCCTGCCCGCCGCCGCCCTCCAGCTGGAGATCACCGAGCGGATCCTGATGAACGAGCCCGCCTACGCCTCCGACACCGTCGGCGCGCTCGCCGAGCTCGGCATCCCGCTCAGCCTGGACGACTTCGGCACCGGCTACTCCTCCCTCGTCCGGCTCAACCGGCTCCCGGTCGAGGAGGTCAAGATCGACTCGTCGTTCGTGGGGCGGCTCGCCGAGTCGCCCGAGGACGCCGTGATCGTCCGGTCCATCATCGACCTCGTCCGCACCCTCGGGCTGCGCTCCGTCGCCGAGGGCGTCGAGGACCCGGTGACCGCCCGGATGCTCCGCGACATGGGCTGCGACGCCGCCCAGGGCTGGCACTTCGGCCGCCCCATGGACGCCGAGACGGCCACCGACTGGCTCCGCCGCCACCTGCAGCGAGCCCCCGAACCGGCGGCGTGATCTCCCAGGGGGGCGACCCCCTGGAACCCCCGTCACGGCCGGGCAGCCGTTTCCCGAGCCGCTGGCGCGTCTCGCGAAACGGCCCCCCGGCCGGCGGGTCGTGCGACCTCCGGCGCTGGGCGCCTCCGGCCACACGACCCGTGGCCCCGGCTTGGGTCCTGTCCAGGTGGGGTGTTTTGGCTCGTCCAGGGAGCTGCATTCCTGGACGAGCAAGTTCGGCGTCCTTGGACCCGACCTCAGCTGGGGTCACGGGCAGGCGCGCGGAGCGAGGGCTGCGAGCGCAGCGCGCATGCCCGCCGAGCCGGGCGACCGCAGCGCCACGCCGCGAACCCGCACGGTCACAGCGACGCGCACCGTGGCGTGAGGATCGACCGGCTCGCGGCGGGGGTTCCAGGGGGTCGCCCCCCTGGGCTAGCAGGCCAATAGGATGGCCGGTGAACCCACTCCATAGCAGGAACGGTTGTTTCTCATGTCCGCCATCACCCGTGACGAGGTGTCGCATCTCGCCCGGCTGTCCCGGCTGGCGCTCGGCGACGACGAGCTCGACCATCTCGCCGCCCAGCTCGACCAGATCATCTCCGCGGTCGCGCGGGTGCAGGAGGTCGCCGCGGAGGACATCCCGCCCACCTCGCACGCGCTCCCGCTGACCAACGTCTACCGGCAGGACGAGGTCCGCCCGTGCCTGCCGCCCGAGCAGGCCCTCGCCGGGGCGCCCGCCGCCGAGGGGCAGCGCTTCCGCGTCCCGCGGATCCTGGACGAGGAGGCGTGACGGGGATGCTGGTCAAGAAGAGCGCGGCGGAACTCGGGAGACTGCTCGCCGCCGGTGAGGCGTCCGCCGTCGAGGTGGCCGAGGCCCACCTGGACCGCATCGCCGCCGTGGACGGCCAGGTCAACGCGTTCCTGCACGTCGACCGCGAGAGGACGCTGGCGCAGGCCCGCAAGGTGGACGAGCGCCGCGCCGCCGGCGAGGACCTCGGCCCGCTCGCGGGCGTCCCCGTCGCGCACAAGGACGTGTTCACCACCGCGGACATGCCCACCACCGCCGGATCCAGGATCCTCGAAGGGTGGCGGCCGCCGTACGACGCGACCGTGACGGCCCGGCTCCGCGCCGCCGGCCTGGTCATCCTCGGCAAGACGAACATGGACGAGTTCGCGATGGGCTCGTCCACCGAGAACAGCGCCTACTTCGTCTCGCGCAACCCGTGGGACCTGGAGCGCGTCCCGGGCGGCTCGTCCGGCGGGTCGTCGGCGGCGGTCGCAGCCTACGAGGCGCCGCTGTCCACCGGGACCGACACGGGCGGCTCGATCCGGCAGCCCGCCTCCGTCACCGGGATCGTCGGTGTGAAGCCGACCTACGGCGGCTCGTCCCGCTACGGCGTGATCGCGTTCGCGTCGTCGCTGGACACGCCGGGCCCGTTCGCCCGCAACGTCCTGGACGCGGCGCTCCTGCACGAGGCGTTCAGCGGCCACGACCAGATGGACTCCACCTCGATCGACGAGGCCGTCCCGCCGGTCGTGGAGGCGGCCCGCCGCGCCGACGTCAACGGGCTGCGCGTCGGCGTCGTCAAGGAGTTCGCGGGCGACGGCTACCAGCCGGGCGTGTCGGCCCGCTTCAACGAGGCGGTGGAACTCCTCGAATCCCTGGGCGCGAAGGTCGTCGAGGTGTCCTGCCCGCACTTCACGTACGCGCTGCCCGCCTACTACCTGATCGCGCCGTCGGAGTGCTCGTCCAACCTGGCGCGCTTCGACGCGATGCGGTACGGCCTGCGCGTCGGCGACGACGGCACCCGCAGCGCCGAGGAGGTCATGGCGCTGACCCGCGCGGAGGGCTTCGGCCCCGAGGTGAAGCGCCGGATCATGCTCGGCACGTACGCGCTGTCGTCCGGCTACTACGACGCCTACTACGGCAAGGCGCAGCAGGTCCGCACGCTCATCAAGCGCGACTTCGAGGCCGCGTTCGAGCAGGTGGACGTGCTCGTCTCGCCGACCACGCCGACGACCGCGTTCCCGATCGGCGAGCGCGCCGACGACCCGATCGCGATGTACCTGGCCGACCTGTGCACGATCCCGGCCAACCTCACCGGCAACGCCGCGATCTCCGTGCCGTGCGGCCTGTCCGACGGCCTCCCGGTCGGCCTGCAGATCATGGCGCCCGTTCTCGGCGACGACCGCGTCTACCGCGTCGGCGCCGCCGTCGAGCGGGCCCTCGAAGACCGCTGGAACGGCCCCCTCCTGGCCAAGGCACCGGAACTGGTGGAGGCGACGAAGTGAGCACTCCGACTTTGATGAACTACGACGAGGCGCTGGCGCGGTTCGAGCCCGTCCTCGGCATCGAGACGCACATCGAGCTGGGCACCGCGTCGAAGATGTTCTGCGGGTGCCCGACCGGGTTCGGCGCCGAGCCGAACACGCAGGTGTGCCCGGTGTGCCTGGGGCTGCCCGGGGCGCTGCCCGTCACCAACCATGCCGCGATCGAGGGCATCATCAAGATCGGTCTCGCGCTGAACTGCGACATCGTGGACTGGTGCCGGTTCGCCCGGAAGAACTACTTCTATCCGGACATGCCGAAGAACTTCCAGATCTCGCAGTACGACGAGCCGCTCTGCGTGGACGGCCACCTGGAGGTGGACGTCGACGGCGACACGTACCGGATCGAGATCGAGCGCGTCCACATGGAGGAGGACACCGGCAAGTCGCTGCACGTCGGCGGCTCGACCGGCCGCATCCACGGCGCCGAGTACTCGCTGGTCGACTACAACCGGGCGGGCATCCCGCTGGTCGAGATCGTGACCAGGCCGATCCCCGCGACCGGCGACAAGGCGCCGCTGGTGGCCCGCGCCTACGCGACGGAACTGCGCGAGCTGGTGCGGTCGCTCGGCGTGTCGGACGTGCGCATGGAGCAGGGCTCGATGCGCTGCGACGTGAACGTCTCGCTCATGCCGCGCGGCGCGACCGAGTGGGGCACGCGCACCGAGACGAAGAACGTGAACTCGCTGCGCTCGGTGGAGCGGGCCGTCCGGTCGGAGATCGAGCGGCAGGCGGGCGTGCTGTCGGACGGCGGCCGCATCGTCCAGGAGACGCGGCACTTCCACGAGGACACGGGCCGCACCACCAGCGGACGCAGCAAGGAGGAGGCGCAGGACTACCGCTACTTCCCCGAGCCCGACCTGGTGCCGATGGCGCCGTCCCGCGACTGGGTGGACGAGCTCCGCGCCTCGCTTCCGGAGCTTCCGGCCGCGCGCCGCCGCCGCATCCAGCGGGAGTGGAGCCTGTCGGACCTGGAACTGCGCGACGTCGTCAACGCCGGCGCCGTCGACCTGATCGAGGCGACGATCGCGCACGGCGGCGACGCGGCGTCCGCGCGGAAGTGGTGGATGAACCAGCTGTCCCGGCACGCCACCGAGCAGGGCGTCGAGCTGGCCGACCTGCCGATCACGCCCGAGCAGGTCGCGCGCGTCCAGGCGATGATCACCGCGGGGGAGCTGAACGACAAGCTGGCCCGCAAGGTCTTCGAGGGCGTCCTCGCCGGGGAGGGCACGCCGGACGAGGTCGTCGCCGCGCGGGGTCTCAAGGTCGTCAGCGACGAGGGGGAGCTCGCGTCCGTCGTCGACCAGGTGATCGCCGACAACGCGGACGTGGCCGACAAGGTCCGCGCCGGGAAGGTCGCCGCCGCCGGAGCCCTGGTCGGGGCCGTCATGAAGGCGACCCGCGGCCAGGCCGACGCCGGACGGGCCCGCGAGCTGATCCTGGAGAAGCTCGGCGCGTCCTGACGCGCCGAGCCCGGCACGTCCCGACTCGTGGGCTTCAGCGTCAGGGTCAGCGGACGGGGACGCTGATGATCCGGTCGTCCTCCTTCGCCGGGTCGCCGCGTCCGTCGTGGTTGCTGGTGGCGACCCAGATGGAGCCGTCGGGGGCCGTCACGGCCGCGCGGAGGCGACCGTACTCGGACGTGTGCAGGGCGACCGGACGTCCCGTCCTGCCGTCGTCGAGCGGGATCTGCCAGAGCCGCTCGCCGCGCAGCGCGGCGGCCCACAGCGACCCGCCCGCGTAGGCGAGGCCGGACGGCGACGCCTCGCCGGTCGACCAGGTGAGCAGGGGGTCGGTGAACCCGTCGCGGTCGCCGACCCCTTCGACGTCCGGCCAGCCGTAGTTCTTGCCCTTCTCGATGAGGTTGACCTCGTCGAAGCGGTTCTGGCCGAATTCGGTGGCGTAGAGGCGGCCCTTGTCGTCCCAGGCGAGGCCCTGGACGTTGCGGTGCCCGTACGTCCACACCCGGTTGCCGAACGGGTTCCCGGGGGCGGGCTTCCCGTCGGGGGTGACGCGGAGGATCTTGCCGCCGAGGGAGTCCTTGTCCTGGGAGAGGCCCTCGTCGCCGACCTCGCCGGTGGTGATGTAGAGCATCTTGTCGGGGCCGAACGCCAGCCGTCCGCCGTTGTGGTTGAAGCCCTTCGGGATGCCGGTGACGATCGGCTGCGGCGCGGCGGTGAGGCGTCGTCCGTCGAAGACGACGCGGACGACACGGTTGTCCGACGCGGCCGTGTAGTACAGGTAGATGAGGCGGTCGGTGGCGTAGGCGGGGGAAACGGCGATGCCCATCAGGCCGCCCTCGCCGCCGGGTTCCACGCCCGGGACCTTGCCGACCTGCTCCCACTGGCCGCGCGGGGTGACGCGCACGAGGTTCCCGGTGTCGCGTTCGGTCACGAGCGCGTCGCCGCCGGGCAGGAACGCCATCGCCCACGGCACCTTCAGCCCGGTGGCGACCTTGCGCGGTTCGCCCGGCGCGCCGCCCGTCCCCGGCGGTGCAGCGCTGGCGGACAGCGGCGGCGGGGTGTGCGCGCCGCCTTCCCCGGGCGAGTCCGACGAGCAGGCCGCAAGGAGCACCGCGGCCGTGGCCAGGACGATCGTGTGCAGTCGCATGAGCGCCTCCCGTAGGTAGTACGGATCCGAAGGACCTGCCGTTCCCATGCGCTCCCGGTCTCCCGGACGCGGTCACTCAGCGTAATGCCGACGAGGCCGGAGCAGCAGGAATGAGCGGCTTTCGGACGTCCCAAACCGTTATTCGACGAGGTCGTTTGTCGCCGGGAGGAGGCTGAGCCTCAATCGCTCCGTGACCTACCGAACGTACATTGAGCGTCACGGTGATCCCGTACCGCAGCAACGTCGCTGATCTCCCGGCGGGCGAAGCCGGCGTGGTTCGCCACCGGCCCGCGCCGATCCCGCGCGGGGCACGATTCAGGACCTTCCGGCCGTTATCCGTGCGGTGAGGGTCGTGAACCCGACATCTCCCCTGGCGTGGTCCAGCGCGTGCGGGGATCGAGAGCTCCACCGGGGCAGGAAGGGCACGGCGCGATGAGCGGCGATAACGCCAGGCGGGTGCCGCCGCGTGCGCTGCCGGTCGCCATGGCCGCGGTCGTCGGTGTGCTGTACGCCACCGGCTCGCTGCTGGGCTGGGGCGGCCGTGCCTTCATCGCCTGGGCGGAGGTGGGCGCCGCGGGAGCCGCCGCGATCTCGCTGCTGCTGTCGGCCCGGCTGCCGGACGGCGCCCCTGCGGACGGCGGGCCCGGCGGCGTCTGGCGCACGTCCTGGCGGTGGTACGGCATCGCCGCCGCGTCCTGGTTCGTGGGCGCGCTCGGCAGCGCTCTGACGGACGGTCACGTCCGCAGCGCCCTTTCGCTGTCCGTACCCGACCTTTTCTACCTTTTCGCCTTGGTGGCGCTGGTCGTCGGGCTCGTGGCGCCGATCAGGCTGCCGCGTGACACGGGGATATGGCTGCGTTACGCCGCCGACACATATGTGTGCGCGTGCGCGCTGTTCGTCCTCGGCTGGGTCGCGCTGTTCGGCACGCTCTACCACCGGTCGGGCGAGACGCCGTCCGAGTTCCTGCTGGAGCTGCTGTACCCGCTGATCGACATCGTGTTCATCTGCGGGGCGCTGCCGTTCGTCCTCGGCGCGGCGCGCGGGCACCGGCGGCTCGCCTGGAT
The DNA here is from genome assembly GCF_044326345.1 of Actinomadura sp. 9N215. NCBI lineage: Bacteria > Bacillati > Actinomycetota > Actinomycetes > Streptosporangiales > Thermomonosporaceae > Actinomadura > Actinomadura sp. 9N215. The sequence continues at coordinate 45,962 of NZ_JBIRBA010000023.1, forward strand.
GGGGTACGGCGCGCTGACCGCCATCGCGGTCGCCGACATCGTGACGACGTTCGTGCGGCTGGACGGCGGCGGGCCCGCCGACGATCCGTCCGACATCCTGCGGCTCGCGGGGCTGCTGCTCCTGCTGCTCGTGCCGTGGACCGGTCCGGCCGCCGAGCCCGACCTGCCCGTCGACGACCTGCCCGTCGACGACGTCCCCGAGGACGCGGCCGCACCGCTCGCGGGTCGCATGATCGGCCCCGGGCTCGCGCCCGCCGCGATCGCCGCCGCGGCGGGGCTGTTCATCGCGGGCCACTCGGTCACCGGGGAGAACGGCCTCGAACCCGGCGTCTCGATCACCGCGGGGTCGGCGGCGCTGGTGCTGCTCGCGCGGCTGGCGGGCCTGCTGCGGGAGAACGACGCGCTGCGCCGCGCCGTGGTGACCGGCGAGGAGCATTTCCGCGCCCTCTCGGAGAGCATCAACGACGCGGTGCTGATCTGCGACATGGACGCGACCGTCCAGTACGCCAGCGCCGGGGCGCTGCGCACGTACCGCTACGCGCCCGACGAGCTGCTCGGACGTCCGCTGAGCGAGCTCATCCACCCGGAGGACCTGCCGCGCGTCCAGGACGTCTTCACCGAGTTCCTCGACGACGACCCCGGCCACGACGGCTTCCAGGACGGCTTCCACGACGGCTTCCACGACGGGTTCGAGGACGCGCTGCGCGTGTCGTGCCGGGTGCGCGCGGCGGACGGCACCTGGCTGCCCACCGAGTCCACGATCTCCCGGTACAGCGGCTCGGACGGCGCGCCCGCGCGGCTGCTGGTCACGACGCGCGACCTCAGCGAGCAGGCGGCGCTGCAGCGGCAGGTCGCGCACCTGACGTTCCACGACGGCCTGACGGGCCTGCCGAACCGGTCCTACTTCGAGGAGCGCGTCCGGGAGGTGCTGTCGCGGCACCCGGCCGGCGGCGAGGTCGCGGTCGTGTTCGTCGACCTGGACGGCTTCACCGCGGTGAACGACTCCGACGGGCACGCGGCGGGCGACCAGGTGCTGGCGCAGGCGGCGCGGAGGCTGCGCGCGAACGTCCTGGCCGACGACACGGTGGCGCGCTGGGGCGGCGACGAGTTCGCCGTCCTCGTCCAGCTCCCGCCGGACGAGGGTGAGACACGGGCCACAGTCGAGCTCGCCGGACGCCTCCTGCGCGTCCTTTCGGCCGACCCTTATCAGGTCGGTGACAAGCAGATCGTGCTGACGGCGAGTGTCGGCATCGCGTTCGCCGGCGACGAGGAGACCCCGGCGGGCGGCGCCGGGAAGGGCGGCGCCTCGGAGGCGGGGCGCAGGCTCCGCCGCACCGCCGCCGACCTGATGCGCAACGGCGACCTGGCGATGGCGCGCGCGAAGGAGGCGGGCGGCGGGCGCGTCGAGGTGTACGCGCCGCACATGCACGCCGACGTCGTCCGGCGGCTCGAACTGGGCAGCGACCTGCAGCGGGCGCTGGCGGAGGAGCAGTTCGCGATCGAGTTCCAGCCGGTGGTGGACCTCGCGACGTCCCGGGTGACGGGCGTGGAGGCGCTGCTGCGCTGGTGGCGGGGGAGCGAGGCGGTGCCGCCCGAGGAGTTCATCGGCCCGGCGGAGGAGGCCGGCCTGATGGTCCCGCTCGGCGGCTGGGTGCTGCGCGAGGCGTGCCGCGAGGTCGCCCGCTGGCGCCGGGACTCGTGGGCCGTGGGCCTGTCGGTGAACTTCACCGCCCGGCAGATCGCCGCGCCGCGGTTCGTGGAGTCGGTCGCGGCGGCGCTGGAGGAGACCGGGCTGCCGCCGCACGCGCTCACGATCGAGGTGCGGGAGGAGGTCCTCGTCGAGGACGCGGGCCAGAACGTGGAGCGCCTGGTGGAACTGCGCGACCTCGGCGTCCGGCTCGCGATCGACGACTTCGGCACCGGGTACGCGTCGCTGGCCTACCTCGGGCAGCTGCCCGTGGACATCATCAAGATCGACCCGTCGTTCGTGGCGGGCCTCGGCTCGGACGAGACCCTGACCCTGCTCACCCGGACGATCGTGCGGCTCGGCAGCGATCTCGGGCTGACCGTGGTGGCGGAGGGCATCGAGCGTCCCGAGCAGCTGGAACTGCTGCGCGAGATGGGCTGCCCGCGCGGGCAGGGGTTCCTCGTGGCGCGTCCGATGGCGGCGGAGCGGGTCGAGTCGCTGGTGCGGACGAACCTGGAGGGCCGGACGCTTTCCGGTGACGTCCCGCTGCCCCTTCCAGGCTGACCGCCTCCCCGTCATGTCTCAAATAGTGAGACAAACTGTCCAAGGATTTGACCGGCGGCCTGACATCGGCGAGAGTGGGGCCCGTGCAGAGCATCCTTGGCATTCTCGTAGTACTTGGTCGGCGCGCAGGCTGACCGAGCTCTCCGACCTGCGCGCCTCCCCTCGATCGCCTCACGGCGGCGGGGGTTTTTTGTTGCCCGGCGAGCCCCGACCCGAAAACTCCTCATCCTCGGTCACCGGCACCGGTGACGGCCCCTGGGAACGGCCGGATGAGATATTCACTCTCCCCAAGGAACGCAGAATCATGACGACCGAGCAGATGACGGGAGCCCAGGCGCTGGTCCGCGCACTGGAGAACGTCGGCGTCGACACCGTGTTCGGCATTCCGGGCGGCGCGATCCTCCCGGCCTACGATCCGATCTTCGACTCCGCGAAGCTGCGCCACATCCTCGTCCGGCACGAGCAGGGCGCCGGCCACGCGGCCCAGGGCTACGCGATGGTGACCGGCAAGGTCGGCGTGTGCATGGCCACCAGCGGGCCCGGCGCGACCAACCTCGTCACCGCGATCTCCGACGCCTACATGGACTCGGTGCCGATCGTGGCGATCACCGGCCAGGTGGCGTCGTCGCTGATCGGGACGGACGGCTTCCAGGAGGCCGACATCGCCGGCATCACCATGCCGATCACGAAGCACAACTTCCTGGTGACCAAGGCGGGCGACATCGCCCGGACGATCGCGGAGGCGTTCCACATCGCGGGCACCGGCCGTCCTGGACCGGTCCTCGTCGACATCGCGAAGGACGCGCTCCAGGCCACGGTGAACTTCGAGTGGCCCGTCCCGTTGCAGCTTCCGGGATACCGGCCCGTCACGCGCCCGCATTCCAAGCAGGTCAGGGAGGCGGCGCGGCTGATCGTCCAGGCCGAGCGGCCGGTGCTGTACGTGGGCGGCGGCGTGCTGAAGGCCCGGGCGTCCGCGGAGCTGAAGGTGCTGGCCGAGCTGACCGGCGCGCCCGTCGTCACCACGCTGATGGCCAAGGGCGCGCTGCCCGACAGCCACCCGCTGCACATGGGCATGCCGGGCATGCACGGCGCGGTCGGCGCGGTCGGCGCGCTGCAGCGGTCCGACCTGCTGGTCGCGCTCGGCGCCCGGTTCGACGACCGCGTCACCGGCAAGCTGGACGGCTTCGCGACCGGCGCCAGGATCGTGCACGCCGACATCGACCCGGCGGAGATCTCCAAGAACCGGCACGCCGACGTCCCGATCGTCGGGGACGCCCGCGAGGTCATCGCCGACCTGATCGTCGCCGTGCAGAACGAGCACGAGGCCGGGCGCAAGGGCGACTACGGCGCCTGGTGGCGGCAGCTGGAGGCGTGGCGCGCGACGTACCCGCTGGGCTACGACACGCCGGACGACGGCTCCCTGTCGCCGCAGTACGTCATCGAGCGCATCGGCAAAATCGCCGGTCCGGACGCCTACTACGTCGCGGGCGTCGGCCAGCACCAGATGTGGGCCGCGCAGTTCATCAGGTACGAGCGACCCGGCGCGTTCCTGAACTCCGGCGGGGCCGGGACGATGGGCTACGCCGTCCCGGCCGCGATGGGCGCCAAGGTCGGCGCGCCCGGCTCGACGGTCTGGGCCATCGACGGCGACGGCTGCTTCCAGATGACCAACCAGGAGCTCGCGACCTGCGCGATCGAGGGCGTCCCCGTCAAGATCGCCGTGATCAACAACGGGAACCTCGGGATGGTCCGGCAGTGGCAGACGCTGTTCTACGACGGGCGCTACTCCAACACGACGCTTCAGTCCGAGTCCGGGCACGTCGCGAAGCGCATCCCCGACTTCGTGAAGCTCGCCGAGGCGTACGGTTGTGTCGGCCTGCGCTGCGAGAAGGCCGAGGACGTGGACGAGGTCATCGCCAAGGCCATGGAGATCAACGACGCGCCCGTCGTGATCGACTTCGTGGTGCACAAGGACGCCATGGTCTGGCCGATGGTCGCGGCCGGCACCACCAACGACGACATCAAGATCGCGCGGGACATGGCGCCCGAGTGGGAGAACGGAGACTGACCCCGATGAGCCTGCACACTTTGTCGGTGCTCGTGGAGAACAAGCCCGGCATCCTGGCCAGGGTCGCGGCGCTGTTCTCCCGGCGCGGCTTCAACATCGAGTCGCTCGCGGTCGGCACCACCGAGCACCCGGAGATCTCCCGGATGACGATCGTGGTGAACGTCGAGGACCTGCCGCTCGAACAGGTCACCAAGCAGCTCAACAAGCTGATCAACGTGCTGAAGATCGTCGAGCTGGACTCGTCGGCGTCCGTCCAGCGCGAGCTGGTGCTGGTCAAGGTGCGCGCGGACGCCGAGACGCGCTCGCAGGTGCTGGAGACCGTCCAGCTGTTCCGCGCCAAGGTGGTGGACGTCGCGCCGGACGCCGTCACCATCGAGGCCACCGGCAACCGCGACAAGCTGGACGCGTTCATCAAGGTCCTGGAGCCGTTCGGCATCAAGGAACTGGTGCAGTCGGGCATGGTGGCCATCGGCCGCGGCGCCCGGTCCATCACCGACCGGTCGCTGCGGGCCATCGAGCGCAGCGCCTAGCCCGCCCAGTTCGCGCAGCTCGCGTAGCTGGTACGGGCTCGCGTAGCTCGTGCGGGGGCGACCCCCGCACGCCCAAGCAAACCCACAGAAATCAACGAAAGGCAGCAGCACTGTGGCTGAGATGTTCTACGACGACGCCGCCGACCTGAGCGTCATCCAGGGCCGGCACGTGGCGGTCATCGGTTACGGCAGCCAGGGGCACGCGCACGCGCTCTCCCTGCGCGACTCCGGCGTCGACGTGCGGGTCGGGCTCCGCGAGGGGTCGGCCAGCCGGGAGCTCGCGGAGAGCGAGGGGCTGCGCGTCGTCACCCCGGCGGAGGCGGCCGAGGAGGCCGACCTGATCATGCTGCTGGCCCCGGACCACCACCACCGGGAGATCTTCGAGAAGGACATCCGCCCGGCGCTGGTCGAGGGCGACGCGCTGTTCTTCGGCCACGGGTTCAGCATCCGGTACGACCTCGTCCAGCCGCCGGAGGGCGTGGACGTGGCGATGGTCGCGCCGAAGGGCCCGGGGCACCTCGTCCGCCGCCAGTTCGTCGCCGGGCGCGGCGTGCCGGTGATCGTGGCGGTGGAGAGGGACCCGTCCGGCAACGCCTGGCCGCTGGCCCTCTCCTACGCCAAGGCGATCGGCGGGCTGCGCGCGGGCGGCATCAAGACCACGTTCACCGAGGAGACCGAGACCGACCTGTTCGGCGAGCAGACGGTGCTGTGCGGCGGCGTCTCCGAGCTGATCAAGACGGGGTTCGAGGTGCTGACCGAGGCCGGCTACCAGCCGGAGGTCGCCTACTTCGAGGTCCTGCACGAGATGAAGCTGATCGTCGACCTGATGTACGAGGGCGGCGTGTCGAAGATGTACTGGTCGGTGTCCGACAACGCCGAGTACGGCGGCTACAGCCGCGGCTCGCGCGTGATCACGCCGGAGACCAAGGCCGCGATGAAGAAGATCCTCGGCGAGATCCAGTCCGGCCAGTACGCCAAGGAGCTGGTGGACGAGTTCGAGGGCGGCCAGAAGCAGTTCGGCCGGTATCGCGAGGAGCTCGCCGAGCACCCCATCGAGAAGACGGGCGCCGAGCTCCGTCCGATGATGAGCTGGCTCAACGACTAACGCTCGTCCGGCGTGTCGCCCTTTAGCGGGCCGCGACATGCGGGCCCGCGATGAGGGCGACACGCCATGCTCAACGGCGGAATCGGCGGAACCTGGCGCGCAGCGGCGTCCGGCCCTGGGTGTCGGCGACGACCAGCGCCAGGTGGCCGCCCTTGGTGAAGTAGACCGTGACGTCCTTGGCGCCGGCGGTGCGGCGCTGCTGGACGGTCTTCAGCCCGTCGCCGCGGACCGACCCGAAGCGGGCCTCGCGCGTCACGCCGAGGCTCGTCGCGGTGACGTGCACGTCCCAGCGTCCCGGCTCGACGACGGCCGGGTCGGCGACGGCCTCGAACACCCCGTGGCCCTCCTGGCGCGGCTCGGCGAGGAAGCCGTGCTCCCGGCCGGACGTCCGTTCCCGCAGGATGACGTCCACGGCCGTCCGGTTCGTCTCGACGCGCTGCAGGACGGCGAAGCCGCGGATGCGGATCTTCCTGCTCTGCCAGGTGACGGCGTCCAGGCGGTGGTCCACGCCGACCTCGGTGGTGATGTCGGCGTCCTGCCGGGGGACGCCGCGCAGGTACGGGTACATGGCGTAGATCCGCCCGCCGACCACGACGGCGCCCGCCGGGCCGCCCTCGATCTCGTCGCGGATCAGCCGCTCCAGCTCGTCGCGCAGGCCGTGCTGGATGCAGAACGCCCTGAGCCGGACGGACGCGGGCATCGCGGCGCGCGCGACGTCGCTGAGGCCCTCCTCGCCGATGACGCGGCGGGTGCCCTCGACGAGGCGTTCGCGCTGGACTCGGTCGAGGCTCAGGTAGCGGTGGTCGTAGACGCGCAGGACGTCGCGCAGGACGCTGATGGTGCAGTCCGAGGTCACGGTCTCTCCTGGTCGGCCGGGAACAACGGTCACGTTATGACTCCGTACCGTCGCGCACAGTGAATTCCCGCCGGTGTGTCTCCCTGGATGCATACTCGGTATTGCCCTAGGGATACGCGGTATGCATACTTGGCAGGCATGTCGATCCGTCACGGCCTGCTGGCACTGCTGTCCCAGGGGCCCCGCTACGGCTACCAGCTGCGCGCCGAGTTTGAGTCGTCCACCGGCGCGACCTGGCCGCTCAACATCGGGCAGGTCTACTCCACGCTGTCCCGCCTCGAACGCGACGACCTTGTCACCCGCGTCGGCGCCGACGCCGAGGGCCGCTTCGTCTACCGGATCACCCCGGCCGGCGAGGAGGACGTGCGGCGGTGGTTCGCCACCCCGATCGTCCGCGCCGACCGGCCCCGCGACGAGCTCGCGATCAAGCTGGCGATGGCCGTCACCACGCCCGGCGTGGACGTCGCGCGGGTCGTCCAGACCCAGCGCACCGCCACGCTCCGCGCCCTCCAGGACCTCACCCGCCTGAAAGCCGACGCGCCCGCTGTCCCGGCCGAGCAGGGCGACCGGGCGTGGCGGCTCGTCCTCGAATCCATGATCTTCCAGGCGGAGGCCGAGGTGCGCTGGCTCGACCACTGCGAGTCCTACGTCGGCCGGGCCGCGCCTTCGGCGCCTGTGCACAGGCCCGTGGCGACCGACCAGGAGGCGCGCCGATGAGCCTGCTCGCCATGCGGGACGTCTCCCGCGACCACGGGACCGGGCCCGCCCTCGTCCACGCGCTCCGCGACGTGACGCTGGACGTCGCGGCGGGGGAGTTCGTCGCCGTGATGGGACCGTCCGGGTCCGGCAAGTCGACGCTGCTGACGCTCGCGGGCGGGCTCGACATGCCCACGTCCGGACGGGTCCTCCTCGACGGCGCCGACTTGGGCGCGCTCGGCCGGTCCGGACGCTCCGCCCTGCGCCGCCGCGGCGTCGGCTACGTGTTCCAGGACCTCAACCTCATCCCGAGCCTGACCGCCGCCGAGAACGTCATGCTGCCCCGCGAGCTCGACGGCGTCCGCGCCCGCCAGGCCCGCCGCGAGGCCGCGGACGCGCTCGCGGAGGTCGGCGTCGACGAGCTCGCCGACCGCTTCCCGGACGAGATGTCCGGCGGCCAGCAGCAGCGCGTCGCGATGGCCCGCGCGCTGATCGGCGAACGCCGCCTCGTCCTCGCCGACGAGCCGACCGGGGCGCTCGACAGCCACACCGGCGAGGACGTCATGCGCGTCCTGCGCGGCCGCTGCGACGCGGGGGCGTCCTGCCTGATGGTCACGCACGAGTCCAGGCACGCCGCCTGGGCGGACCGGGTCGTGTTCCTGCGCGACGGCCGGATCGTCGACGCCACACCGGGCCGCTCGACCCCCGAGACCCTCCTCCAGGAGGCGCCGTGACGCGCCGCTTCCTTGTGGGGGGACGACCCCCCACACCCCCCGGAATTCCCTACAGGTTCGCCCTGCGCATGGCCCGGCAGGACGCGCTGCGCTCGAAGGGCCGGACGTCCCTGGTCCTGGGCATGATCGGGCTCCCGGTCGCGGCCATCGTCGCGCTCGCCGTCCTGGCGAAGACCGGCGAGGAGCCCGCGACCGGCACCCCGGGCGCCGTCGCGCCCGGACCGAGCGCCGCCGAGAGCGCGATCACCGCGATGGCGATCACGATGATCGTGCTGGAGATCGTCCTGCTGGCCGGGCCGGCCTTCGTGGTGGACGCCCGCAGGCGCCGCCGCGACCTCGCCCTCGTCGCCGCGTCGGGCGGCGCCGAGCGGCATCTGCGCGCGGTCGTCCTCGCGACCGGCGTCCTCCTCGGCGGGATCGCCGCGGTGGCCGGAGCGCTGCTCGGGACCCTCGCGGCGGCCGTCGCGATGCCGATCGTCGAGGCCGTGCAGGACGAGCCGCTCGGGCCGTTCCGCATGCCGTGGGCCCAGGTCGCCGTGACGATGCTGTTCGGGTTGGGCAGCGGCGCGCTCGCTGCGCTGCTGCCCGCCCGGCAGGCCGCCCGGATGGACGTCGTCGCCGCCCTCGCCGGCCGCCGCGACCCGCCCGGACGCGCGCGGCGCGGCTGGCCGATCGCCGGTGGCCTGCTCGTCCTCGCGGGCGTGGCGGCGTCCCTGCTCGGCGTCCGGGTCCTGAACGAGTTCGGCGCCGCGTTCGGCGCGGCGGCGATCATCGCCGGGCTGGTCGCGGCCTGCCCGTGGATCGTCGGGACGGCCGGACGGCTCGCGCCCCGCCTGCCGCTGCCGCTGCGCCTCGCCGTCCGGGACGGCGCCCGCAACCGGGCCCGCACCGCACCCGCGGTCGCCGCGATCATGGCGGCCGTGGCCGGGATCACCGCGCTGGCCATCGGGGGCGCCAGCGACCTCCGGCAGGAACAGATCGAGTACCAGGCGAGGCTGCCCGCGGGGTCCACGATGATCCGGGCCCCGCAGACCGGCGCGGACGCGGCGGAGCAGGCCATCCGGCGCGACCTGCCCGGCGTGCCCGTCCTCTCCCTGAAGACCCTGCCGGGGCCCGGCGGTTACTGCACGGGCGACGGCGCGGCGTGCCCGGCCCTCAGCTTCGTCGCCCGCGAGGACCCGGAGGTCATGACCGACCTCCTGGACCACCTGGTCGGGGGCCCGCGCGAGGCGCGCATGCTGCTCGGCCGCGACGACCCCGCCGTGACGTCCGCCCTGGACGCCGGGAAGGTCGTCCTTTTTGGGGGGAGCCCGACCGCCGGCGGGACCACCGCCGCCACGGTGTTCGAGTGGGACGACGCCGTGCAGCGCACGACCAGGAGGATCGAGGGCCTGCCGGCCGTCGCAGCGAGCGGCGATCCGCACGTGCGGGCCATCGTCCCGCCGAAGGTCGCGGAGAGGATCGGCATGCCGATCAGGACGGAGGCGTTCGGCGTCGACCGCGCCGACCACCGCGTCACGAAGGCCGAGCAGGCCCGGCTGGAGCGGACGATGCGCGCCTTCGGCGACGACATCGAGGACGAGGTGTACGTCGAGCGGGGCTTCACCAGGACGTTCGGCGGGGTCATGGCGCTGCTCGCGGCGGTGGCGGGCGTCCTGGCGCTCGGCGGCGCGCTGATCGCCACGAGCCTGGCGGCGGCCGACTCCAGGCCCGACCTCGCGACGTTCGCCGCGGTCGGCGCCCGGCCCGGGACCCGGCGGCTGCTGACGATGGGCCAGGCCGCGTTCGTCGCCGGGCTCGGCTGCTGGCTCGGCATCGCGGGCGGGGTCGTCCCCGGCCTCGCGGCGGCGCGGCCGCTCACGAACCAGCCCGGGCAGCCGGGCGTCGCGGGCCACGGCACGATCCTCGACGTCCCGTGGACGCTGCTGATCGGCCTCGGCGTGGTCATCCCGCTCGTCACGGCGGTCGGCGTCGGGACGTTCACCCGTGGCCGCCTCCCCATGACGCGCCGCGCGCTCTCCTGAGGGTTCCCGCCAGGGGGTACGGCCGCGCGCCGGGCGCTGCTGATAGCGTCCGGCGCGTGGCTGAGGCGGTTGCGGTGGAGGGGCCCGTCGACCGGGCCCCGGCGGGCCGCTGGGGGGCGGCCGGACGCCGGCGCGCGGCGCTCGCGGCGATGATCACGGCGAGCGCCGTCCTGTATGCGGCGTACTCGCTGATGCGGCTGCGGGCGTTCCGGTCGGGCAGCTACGACCTGGTCATCTTCGACCAGGCGATCCGGTCGTACAGCCGGTTCGAGCTGCCGGTGGCCATGGTCAAGGGCGTCCACAACGAGTTCGGGCCCGACTTCTCCATTCTCGGCGACCATTTCTCGCCGATCCTCGTCCTGCTCGCGCCGCTGTACTGGATCCATGACGGGCCGGTGACGCTGCTGCTCGCGCAGGCCGTCCTGCTCGCGCTCGCGATCGTGCCGATCTGGAAGTTCACCGAGCGCAGGCTCGGGGCCCGCGCCGCGTACTGCGCCGCCGGAGGCTACGCCCTGTCGTGGCCGATCGCCGAGGCGCTCGCGTTCGACTTCCACGAGGTCGCGTTCGTGCCGCTGCTGTCGGCGCTGATGGTGGAGCGCCACGACGCCGGACGGCGGGGCCAGGCGGCGGTGGCGGCGCTCGTCCTGCTGCTGGTCAAGGAGGACATGGGGCTCCTTCTCGCGGGCTTCGGCCTCTACCTGCTCACCCGGTACGACGAGAGGCCGCGCACGCTGCGCGACCTGCTGCCGAGAGGCGACCGGCGGGCGGGGCTCGCCTACGTCGTCGTCGGGCTGGTCGCGACCTGGGTCTGCTCCCGCATGATCATCGCGGCGTTCGGCGGGGACAACGACTACTACTGGGCCTACGGTTCGCTCGGCCCCGACCTGCCCCATGCGGCCGTGCACGCGCTGACCCATCCGTGGGACGTCGTGGCCGTGCTCGGCACCCCGCCGCAGAAGGTTCTGACGATGGCGCTGGTCGTCCTGCCGCTGCTCCTGCTGCCCCTTGCGTCGCCGCTGACGCTGACCGCGCTGCCCCTGCTGGCCGAACGGATGCTCAACAGCCGCTTCAGCAACTGGTGGGAGCCGCACTACCACTACAACGCGTTCATCATCGCGGTGCTCGTCCTAGCGGCGGTGGACGGGGCCGCACGGCTGCGCGGCAGAATTCCTGCCCTGCGACGGGCCCCGTCCGTACTCCCCGCGGCGGCGCTACTGGCGGCGATGGCCGTCTGCGTGCCGTTCTTCGCGTACCGCCACCTCGCCGATCCCGCGCTGTGGGCGCAGAACGATCGGGCCCGCGCCGCGTCCGCCGCCGCGTCGAAGATCCCGGACGGCGCGCTCGTCGAGGCGGCCAACGGCGTCGGCCCGGCGCTGACGTCCCGCGCCCGCGTCCTGCTCTGGGACGAGCACTCGCGCGGCGCGCCCTGGGTCGTCGCCTACGTCGGGCGGCTGGAGTTCCCGTTCCCGAGCGTGGCCGACCAGCGGCGGCGGGTCGAGGAGCTCGCCGCCGAGGGATACCGCGAGATCTTCCGGCAGGACGGCTACATCGTGCTGCACCGCACGTCCGGGACCGGCACCGTCCCATAATCACCATATTTTGGACAGATTGTCCAAGTGACCGATCATCGTCGCACGGGTCAGAATGCTGGTGAAGGCACCTTCTGGCTAAAATACTCTGTCGTTTTGGCGCTCTTTGCCTGATACTTGAAGAAAGCCGTGACGGCCGTGGCCGGCGCGGGGACCCCGCGCAAACACTCGTGCGACCGCCGCCGTTGCGGTAGAGAGCATGAGTGGTGTGATGCTGTTCAGGGACGACGGAAGGCCGCGGGCCGGAGGCGACGCGGAATTGATCCTCGGCGCGGCATTGCCGCGGGCCGATTTCTCCCGGATCCGCAATGCGGGGCATGGGACGAATTCCGGCGGGGAGTCGTGACGTGCCGGCGGAAGAGGAGAAGGACGTCCGGCGCTGGGAGACCTGCGGGCAGGCGTGGATCGGCGTCCTGCGGCACGTCTGGAGCGCCGGGGAGGCCGGCCTTGAGGACGGCGGCCCCATCATCGAGGGACCGCCGCTGCTGTTCGAGGTCAGCGCGCTGAGCTGGGAGGACCCGATTCTCCACGAGCACGGCGACCGCGCGCGGATCGTGCGGCGGGCCCAGGAGCGCACCCGCCATGTCGTCCGCGGACGGTACTGGCCCAGGCTGCACGACCTCGAAGGCAACGACCAGATCCGCTGGGTCGTCGACCTGCTGCGCTCCAGGCCATGGACGACCAGCGCCTGGATCTCCCTGACGATCCCTGGCGAGCCGGCGGAGGGGCTGCCGAGCCTGACGGCGCTGTCCTTCCGCATCCGCGGCTACCGGCTGATCATGACGGCGATGTTCAGGTCGCAGAACGTCTACCGCGGCTACCTGACGTACATCCCGCTCCGCGAGGTGCAGGTCCAGGTCGCCGAAGAGCTGGGGCTGCCCGCCGGGCCGCTGCGCGTGTACGTGGACGTCCCGCACGTCCACGTCGTCGACCTGGAGAAGGTCGCGTCCGTCCTGGTCGCGATGCCCGAGCCGAACGCCGCCTGACCGGACGGACTCCCCAGCCGAGCGCCGCCTGACCGGGCCAGCCCCCCCAGCCGAGCGCCGCCTGACCGGGCCAGCCCCCCAGCCGAACGCGGCCTGACCGGACGGACGCCCCGACCGCACGCGACCCGTCCGTGTCAGGGCGAAGCGGGACCAACCGGTACGTGTCTCCCTGCCGCGAATCGCTCCGGCCCCCGGGAGATAGACTCGCGGCCGGGGGCGAGGGCACGACGAGGTGACCCGTGACGTCACCTGCACACACCACACGGCCATCCACTTTCCGAAGGACTGTCTTCCTTGAGCAAGCCCGTCGTCCTCGTCGCCGAAGAACTCTCGCCCGCCGGCATCGCCGTGCTGGAAGCCGACTACGAGGTCCGCCACGTCGACGGCGCCGACCGCGAGCTGCTGCTGCCCGCCGTCGCCGACGTCGACGCGCTGATCGTCCGCAGCGCCACCAAGGTCACCGCCGAGGTGTTCCAGCACGCCGCGAAGCTGCGGGTCGTCGCCCGCGCCGGCGTGGGCCTCGACAACGTCGACGTGGAGGCCGCCACCAAGGCGGGCGTCATGGTCGTCAACGCGCCCACGTCCAACATCGTCACCGCCGCCGAGCACGCCATCGCGCTGCTGCTCGCCACCGCCAGGAACGTGCCGCAGGGCCACAGCGCCCTCAAGCAGGGCGAGTGGAAGCGGTCCAAGTACACGGGCGTCGAGCTGCAGGGCAAGACCGTCGGCGTGCTCGGCCTCGGCCGCATCGGCGTCCTCGTCGCGCAGCGCCTCGCCGCCTTCGACATGAACGTGATCGCGTTCGACCCGTACGTGCAGGCCGCCCGCGCCGCCCAGCTCGGCGTGAAACTCGTCACACTGGACGAGCTGCTCCGCGAGTCCGACTTCATCACCGTCCACCTGCCGAAGACGCCCGAGACGCTGGGCCTCGTCGGCGACCGCGAGCTGCGGCAGGTCAAGCCGTCCGTCCGGATCGTGAACGCCGCACGCGGCGGGATCGTCGACGAGGAGGCGCTCGACCTCGCGCTCAAGGACGGCCGCGTCGCCGGCGCCGGCATCGACGTGTTCAGCACCGAGCCGATGACCGACAGCCCGCTGTTCCACCACGACAGCGTCGTCGTCACCCCGCACCTCGGGGCCAGCACCCACGAGGCGCAGGAGAAGGCGGGCACGCAGGTCGCCCGGTCGGTGAAGCTGGCCCTGTCCGGCGAGTTCGTCCCGGACGCGGTCAACGTGCAGGGCGGCGCGGTCGCCGAGGACGTCAAGCCCGGCCTGCCGCTCGCCGAGAAGCTCGGCCGCATCTTCACCTCGCTGGCCGGCGGCGTCCCCGTCCGGCTGGACGTCGTCGTCCGCGGCGAGATCGCCGAGCACGACGTGAAGGTCCTCGAACTCGCCGCGCTCAAGGGCGTGTTCCTGGACGTGATCGAGGAGACGGTCACGTTCGTCAACGCGCCGCTCCTGGCCCGCGACCGCGGCGTCGAGGTCACCCTCACCACCAGCGAGGACAGCCCCGACTGGCGCAACGTCGTGCAGGTGCGCGGCACGATGGCCGACGGCGCCGTCGTGTCGGTGTCCGGCACGCTCACCGGCCCGAAGCACGCCGAGCGGATCATCGAGATCAACGGCTACAACATGGAGCTCGTCCCGACCGAGCACATGGCGTTCTTCTCCTACGTCGACCGTCCCGGCATCGTCGGCGCGGTCGGCAAGATCCTCGGCGACGAGCAGGTCAACATCGCGGGCATGCAGGTCGGCCGGGACGCCAAGGGCGGCAGGGCGCTGATCGCGCTGACCGTCGACTCGGCCATCCAGCCGCAGCTCCTCGACGCCATCACCGCCGCGGTCGGCGCCGACATGGGCCGCCGGGTCGACCTGGAAGGCTAGCCGGGCCCCGGTTCTCCTCCCGTCCCGTGGCGGTTCTCACACGCTCGTGTCTCAGATCGTGAGAATATTCGCCACGGGTCGGGACAGTCCGCCTGCGCCGGAGGTAATCTCGCAGGTAGTCATGCGGCGCTTCGTAGTAATCCTTCGCTGCCGCAGCGGGGCCTGATCATCGGCAGGCCGGCACCCGCTGCGGAGGCTCTGCCTGGCCGTGAGTCCGATATCGACGCGGGACCGTGCGAACCACGGGTTCCCGAGCGGCCCCACTGGCCTCACCACAGCGATCTGGAGCGAACCATCATGAACGACACCCTGAACAACGCCCCCGCCGACGACGCCGAAGAAGAGGAAGCGGTCCGCGCCCTGCAGACAGCGCTGGACCGCAGAGCTGACTAGGCCTTCTCTCCTCCTTCGGCCGCCGCGCCACTTGAGAATCGCGGTGCGAGACTGGAGCCGTGGATCTCGACGTTGAATCCGCCGTGGTGGCCGGGGTGCTGGGGGAGGCGGCCCGGCTCGGGCCGTACTTCGAGATCGGCACCGGGGTGGAGGCGGACGAGTCCGCATGGGAGCCGTTTCCGGGGGACGCCGCCCGTCTCGCGGCCCTGACCGCCGACTATGCGGAGCGGCTCGGAACCGGTGAGCAGCGGGTCGCGGCGTCACTGGTGTTCCAGGGGCTCGCGGCGCGGCTCTGGTCACCGCTCGTCGCCGCCGCCAGCCGCGGCGTCGTTCCGGACATATCCCGACTGCTCTGGCATTGGGCGCCGGACGAACCGATCGTCTTCCGGCTGGCCGAGCCGTCCGGTTGGCGGGTGGACGACGCCGCCGGGGCCGCCGCCCTGATCCGTCCCATGGTCGTGGACGGCAAGCTCCGGCCGCTCCGCGACGTGATGCTGAGCTTCGCGGTCCTCGCGGACGGCCTGGTGTGGGGCAACGCGGCCTCGGCCCTCGCCGGGAGCCTGAACGTGGGGCCCCGCGACGACGGGCGGCGCGCCGTCGTCCGGGAACTGCTGGCGCGGGAGCCGCTGGCCGAGGCGGGGACGTTCGGCCCCGACGGATACGTCCGCCGGAGCTGCTGCCTGTACTACCGTGTCCCCGGCGGAGGGATGTGCGGCGACTGTGGCCTGCTGGAACGAGACGAGCGCTCCAGCATGTGAGATGGAAGCCCACACATTGAGACGTTTGCAGTAAGGTGCGCGCATGGTTTCCCGCAGTGTTCGTCTGGCCGTCATCCCGGGGGACGGGATCGGGCCCGAGGTGGTCGCCGAAGGGCTGAAGATCCTCGACGCGGTGTCCGGTGACAACGCCGTGTCCGGTGGGCTCGCGTTCGAGCGGACGTCCTACGACCTGGGCGCCGCCCGCTGGCACCGGACGGGCGAGACGCTGCCCGACTCGGTCCTGGACGAGCTGCGCCAGCAGGAGGTCATCCTGCTGGGCGCCGTCGGAGACCCGAGCGTGCCGAGCGGGACGCTGGAGCGCGGCCTGCTCCTGCGGGCCAGGTTCGAGCTCGACCACTACGTCAACCTGCGTCCGGTGAAGCTGTTCCCGGGCGTCGCGACCCCGCTGGCCGGGGTGGCGACGGACGACATCGACATGGTCGTCGTCCGGGAGGGCACCGAGGGCCCGTACACCGGTGTCGGCGGGGTCCTGCGCAAGGGCACGCCGCACGAGGTCGCCACGCAGGAGAGCGTCAACACCGCCTACGGCGTCGAGCGGGTCGTCCGGTACGCGTTCGAGGTCGCCGCGTCGCGGCCGCGCAGGCACCTCACGCTCGTCCACAAGGACAACGTCCTCACGTTCGCCGGTGACCTGTACCAGCGCACGCTGAAGCGGGTCGCCGAGGAGTTCCCGCAGGTCACGACCGACTACTGCCATGTCGACGCGGCCACCATGTTCTTCGTGTCGCAGCCGCGGCGGTTCGACGTGATCGTCACCGACAACCTGTTCGGCGACATCATCACCGACATCGGCGCCGCGATCGCCGGGGGCATCGGGCTCGCCGCGTCCGGCAACGTCAACCCCGAACGCACCGCGCCGTCGATGTTCGAGCCGGTGCACGGCAGCGCGCCCGACATCGCCGGGCAGGGCAAGGCCGACCCGACCGCCACGATCCTGTCCGTCGCCATGCTGCTCGACCACATCGGCGCGGGCGACGCCGCCCGCCGCGTCGAGCAGGCCGTCTCGGACGACCTCGCCGAGCGCGCCGCCGTCGGAGAGCGGTCCACGTCGCAGATCGGCGACGCGATCGCCAAGCGAGTATCCGGCTGAGGGCACGCCTCTCTGCCGGTCAGCGGAACAGGGAACTCCGGGCGTGCCCCCGCGGCGCGCCCGGTTCGGTGCGCGCCGCGGACGAACACGCTTCCACCTCGGACGATCCCGAGCGGTGCCGTGCACCGGGAAGAATGTTCGGCGAAGGAGTGGGGTCTGGACGAAGTAGGACAATAGGGACTAAGGAAGCCGCAGCGGCGATGGGGCCGCGCCGGCGATCCGCGAGAGGACGAGTACCGCGATGAGCGACACCCTGGACTTCGAGATCACGCGCACGGAGCGGCCCGCGACCGCCGCCGAACGCGACCGCGTCCTGGCCGATCCCGGCTTCGGCCGCTTCTTCACCGACCACATGGTGACCGTCCGGTACTCCGCGGACCGGGGCTGGCACGACGCGCGGCTCGAACCGTACGGCCCGATCCCGATGGACCCGGCCAGCCAGGTGTTCCACTACGCCCAGGAGCTGTTCGAGGGCCTCAAGGCCTACAGGCAACCCGACGGGTCGGTCGTCACCTTCAGGCCGTTCATGAACGCGGCCCGGATGAACAGGTCCGCGCGGCGGATGGCGATGCCGGAGATCCCCGAGCAGCTGTTCGTGGACGCGGTCGAACTGCTCGTCCGCACCGACAAGGACTGGGTGCCCGACGCCGAGGGCCACAGCCTCTACCTCCGTCCGTTCATGTTCGCCACCACGCGCGCGCTCGGCGTCAACAGCCCGGCGAACGAGTTCCTCTTCATGGTCATCGCGTCCCCGTCCGGCCTGTACTACCCGCGCGGGATCAAGCCGGTCTCGGTGTGGCTGTCGCAGGACTACACCCGCGCCGCGCCGGGCGGCACCGGCGAGGCCAAGACCGGCGGCAACTACGCCGCGTCCTTCGCCGGGCAGGCGCAGGCCGTCGCGGAGGGCTGCGACCAGGTCGTCTGGCTGGACGCCGTGGAGCACCGCTGGGTCGAGGAGGTCGGCTCGATGAACCTGCTGTTCGTCTACGGGTCCGGCACGCGGGCCCGCATCCTCACGCCCGCGCTCACCGGGACGCTCCTCGCCGGCGTCACCCGCGACTCGATGCTCAAGCTCGCGCCCGACCTCGGCATCCCCGCCGAGGAGGGCAAGATCAGCATCGAGGAGTGGGAGGCGGGCTGCCGGTCCGGCGAGATCACCGAGGTGTTCGGCTGCGGCACCGCCGCGATCATCAGCCCGGTCGGCCGGGTCAAGGGCGCCGACCGCGAGTGGACGATCGGCGACGGCGAGCCGGGCGAGGTGTCGATGCGGCTGCGCGAGGCGCTGGTCGGCATCCAGTACGGCACCCGTCCCGACCCCTACGGCTGGGTCCACAAGATCGTCTGATTCGCGGTAGCGCCGTGGGCCCCGGCATGTCCGCATGCCGGGGCCGTGTCGTCTCAATATGTGGGACGGATGTCCCACATTCGTGAACCTTGTGGCAGACTGCTGCGCATCATGCGCGACAGCCTCGTGATTATCGGCTGGCGCGCCGGCAGCAGCTAACAGGACAGCGCCGGCGCGCAGACCTCTCACGTCCGTGAGGGGTCTTTTTTGTGCGCTGACGCGGTCCCCTTGGGGGTTCCACGCAATGCAAGGCGACGCGTTCCACGTCTACGACACCACCCTGCGCGACGGCTCGCAGCAGGAGGGGCTCAACCTCTCCGTGCCCGACAAGCTCGCCATCGCGCGGCACCTGGACGACCTTGGCGTGGGCTTCATCGAAGGCGGCTGGCCGGGAGCCAACCCCAAGGACACCGAGTTCTTCAGGCGCGCTCGAACAGAGCTCGACCTGGCGCACGCGCAGCTCACCGCGTTCGGCGCGACCCGCCGGGCCGGTGTGCGGGCCGCCGACGACCCTCAGGTTGCCGCGCTGCGCGACTCCGGCGCGTCCGTCGTGACCCTTGTCGCCAAGAGTCACGACAGGCACGTCGAGCTGGCCCTCCGCACCACCTTGGAGGAGAACCTCGCGATGATCCGCGACACGGTCTCCCACCTGCGTGCGGAGGGCCAACGAGTCTTCCTTGACGCCGAGCACTTCTTCGACGGCTACCAGGCCAACCGCGCCTACGCGCTGGAGGCCGTCCGCACCGCCGCCGAGGCGGGCGCGGACGTCGTCGCGCTGTGCGACACCAACGGCGGGATGCTGCCGGACGAGCTGGCCGACGTCGTCCACGACGTCGTCTCGCTCGGCGTCCGCGTCGGCATCCACTGCCACGACGACTCCGGCTGCGCGGTCGCGAACTCGCTCGCCGCGGTGAAGGCCGGCGCGACCCACGTCCAGGGGTGCGCGAACGGGTACGGCGAGCGCAGCGGCAACGCCAACCTGTTCACCGTCATCGGGAACCTGCAGCTCAAGCGCGGCATGCCGCTGGTCTCGGACGCGCAGCTCGCCGAGATGACCCGGATCGCGCACGCCGTCTCCGAGGTCACCAACATCGCGCCCGGCTCGCAGCAGCCGTACGTGGGCCTGTCGGCGTTCGCGCACAAGGCGGGGCTGCACGCGTCCGCCGTCAAGGTCGACCCGGACCTGTACCAGCACATCGACCCGGCCGCCGTCGGCAACGACATGCGGATGCTGGTGTCCAGCATGGCGGGACGCGCGTCCGTGGAGCTGAAGGGACGCGAGCTCGGCTACGACCTGTCCGGCGAGAAGGCCAAGGCCGTCGTCGACAGGGTCAAGGAGCTGGAGTCCACCGGCTACACCTTCGAGGCCGCGGACGCCTCCTTCGAGCTGCTGCTGCGCGAGGAGCTCACCGGCGTCCGGCAGCGGCACTTCGAGGTCGAGTCGTGGCGGTCGATCGTGGAGCGCCGACCCGACGGGTCCATGGTCAGCGAGGCCACCGTCAAGCTGCACGCCAAGGGCGAGCGGATCATCGCCACGGGGGAGGGCAACGGCCCCGTCAACGCCCTCGACAACGCGCTGCGCAGCGCCCTCGGCCGCCTCTACCCGGAGCTGGCGCGGCTGGAGCTCGTCGACTACAAGGTCCGGATACTGGAGGGCACGCACGGCACCGAGGCCCGCACGCGGGTGCTCGTCGAGTCCGGCGACGGCGAGCGCGAATGGGGCACGGTCGGCGTCGAGGACAACGTCATCGCCGCGTCCTGGCAGGCCCTGGAGGAGGCCGTCTCCTACTGCCTCCTCCGCGCCGGGTACGAGGCGGGCTGACCGGCGCCCTTGCCGGTGGCCGTCCTCCAACGGGCCGATCGGGAATTCCTCCGGCCAGGTGGGCATTATCGGGGGCATGAGCACCGAGATCACCGACAACGCCGAGCGGAACCGCTACGAGATCAGGCTGGACGGCGAGCTCGCCGGGTTCGTCGAGTACGAGGTGGGGGAGGGCTCCGTCGCCCTCGTCCACACCGAGGTCGCGCCCGCGTTCGAGGGCAGGGGCGTCGGCGGCTCGCTCGCCCGGGGCGTCCTGGACGACCTCCGCGCGCGGGGCCTGTCGGCCGTGCCGGTCTGCCCGTTCATCAAGAAGTGGATCGAGAAGCACCCCGACTACCAGGACCTGGTGGCCGCCTGACGGGCCCGGGGTCAGACGGCGCGGAGCTGCGACTCGCCGCCTTCGAGGGTGAGCCACGCCGACAGCGACGCCTCCTTCAGCCGCACCCGCACGCGCGCGTAGCGGCCGGGGTCGACGAACCCGGGCGCGGACGTGATCACGGTGTCGAACACGAAGTCGGACGTGACGAAGGCCAGGTCGGCGCCGGTGTCGGCGACCCGCTTCTTGACCGCGGGGGCGTCCACCATCCGCCGCGCCGTGATGATCGAGATGCCGGACACGCCCTTCGGCCCACGCTGCACCGGACCGACGTGCAGCGCGGCCCGCAGCTGCATCCGGGTGGCGTCGCAGGCGCGGCGGTTGTAGCGGCGCAGCGCGGCGGCCAGATGCGCGAGCATCGGGTCGACGACCGCCTCGGTCGGCGTGGTCGGCGGGATGACGATGAGCGCGCCGTCGCCGCGGTCCTCCTCGTAGAAGTCGGCGAGCCGGAGGCCGGACGCGGTGAACGACTCGTCCAGCAGCCGGTACATGGCGTCCAGGACGTGCCTGCGGTCGGCGTCGGTGCGCGCGGGCAAGCTGAAGCCGGTGATGTCGGTGATCAGGATCGTGCAGTTGCCGCCCGACCAGTCCGGTAGGGCGCGGGGTTCGGGGGAGGGCCGCTCGACCTGGCGCCGGTAGACCTGCTGCTCCAGGACGGCGCGCACGCGCGGGTGGGCGTCCAGGAACAGCGCGAAGTCGCGGGGTGCGATCAGCAGCGCCTGGACGTCGTCCTCGGCGGTGACGTTGGCCGACCGGTCCTTGACCATCAGCGCGGCCCGCTCGCCGATCAGCTCGCCCGCGCCGCGGAACGCGAGGGTCCGCTGCCCGGCGCTCCCGGCGGCGCCGCCGGCGTCAGGGGTGTCCTCGTCGACCCACACCCGCGTCCAGCCGGACAGGATCACGATGACCTCGGTCGCGGGTCCGCCCTCGCAGCACAGCACGTCCTCCTTGCGGTAGACGTGCCGGCGCCCCAGGGCGAGGAGGGTGCGCCGCTCGTCGGGCGTCAGCGACCCCCAGAACGTCGTCTCGTCGTAGGCGGCGGCCTGCGGCAGCTCCACCAGTTCCCCGGACGGGACGGCGACCGGCAGCGCGGACGCGGGCTCGGGCGGCGGCTCGGTCGGCCCGTGAAGCGTTCCGGCCCGCAGGTACTGGACGAACGCGTTGGTCATGCTCACCACGGGGAATGTCAGGAACGTCAGGCCGCCGGTGATCACGGCGCCGGGCGAGCCGTCCAGCGCGTACCCCAGCACCACGGCCAGGAGCGTCGCGGGAGTGGTGATCTTCGCGCTGAGCAGGCCGGTGCCGCCGCGCGGAGCGGCGCCCCGCGAAGCGGCGCCGCCGCGCGAGGCGGTGCGCCTCCACGGCCGCGCCCCGAAACGGTCAGTGCTCACGAAGTAGTCCTTCCCCCGGGAGGGCGCGACGCGGTGCGCGCCCGCCGTCCCGGCGTCGTGTCCCACTTCTCCCCCAGCTGCGAGCCTACGCAGTCATACATATGATAACCATACGATAACTGTATAAAACCCGGTGAGTATTAGGTATCTTGATGGCGACAGTCATGCGGAGTCGAGATAGCGGAGGTTTTCCGGCCGTCTGGCGGGGAACCACTAACGTGCACCCTTTGCGTGGGGCCATGGGTTTGCTGACGGAAGGCTGTATTGTCGCTGACCGGCGGACGCCCGAGCGCCCCGCGCCGGACGGACGGACGGCGGGCCGCCTCCGCCCCCGGATTGGAGAATGCGCTCATGACGAACTCTCGAGCAGCCTCCGACACCTCGGGTGGGAGCATGGACGCCGGCGAAACGCCCCACCGCGGGGAAGGGGTCCCGCAGCCCGAGCGCGTGACGGTCAACCTGACCGGCAAGGCGGTCCAGGCGCTCCAGCGCCTGCAGGAGCTGACCGGCTACAACAAGACCGACTGCATCAACCGGGCGCTGATCATCGCGAGCGAGGTCGAGGGCATGTCCCGCGATCCGGGCGCCGTCTACTGGCGCGAGAGCCCCGACAGCGATCTGATGCTCGTCCGCTTCGTCTGATCCCCGCGCGGCCCGCGTGCCGCCCGGTGTCCGCTCGCGTTGAACGCGCGGCCGGGCTGGCTCGTCCGGCGGGAGCGTCCTCCCGGACCCCGCCGGCCTGATGGCCGCAAGCGGTCAGGGCACGCGTCAGCTCCGCGACGAGGCGGCGTGCGGCACCGAGCTCCTGGGCCCGGCGATGATCCGGGTCGGCCTGATCAGACGTCCCGCCTCCGCGCCGGCGCGCGTCTCGACGATCCGGGCGGGAGACGCCGGAGCGGACGAGTCCAGCGGCTTCTCGAACAGGGCGCCCGACGGGGTCCTGTCGCTGGTGGTGCGGACGGCGACGTCCTCGAAGCCCTGCCGGCGGTAGTAGGCGTGGAGCTCGTCGTTGTCGGTCCAGACGTCGATCCTGACCAGCTCGGTGTTGCGCTGCTGCGACGCTCCCTTGCGTCCCGCCCAGTCGATCAGCTCGGCGCCCAGGCCGCCGCCCGCGTAGTCGCGGTGGATGACGAGGCGGTGGAGGTAGACGGCCTCGGTATCGCGTTCCTCGGCCGTCCAGAGCTCCTCGTGGCCGATCAGCTTGATGCTGACCGTGCCGATCGGACGCTCCCCATGGAAGAGCAGCCAGGTCTCCTGATCCAGGAGGGCCTCGTAGACGCGTTTCCGGCGGTCGTCCGGACTCGGCCACGGCCGGGCCCACTGCGTCGTCCGCTTTTCGGCCCGCAGCCAGTCGGCGGCGTGGTCGATGAGCCCGAGGACGACGTCGATCTCGTCGGGGCGGGCGAGGCGGATGCGGTACCTGGGGTAAGGGGCCCGGCTGCGTTGGCGGGCCCCGGTGTCTGTGTCCACGTGTTCCTGCGCTCCGTGAAATACCGAGGCCCCCGCCTCCCGGCCGGTTCTGCGAAGAAACCTGGGATTTCCGTCGGTCGGGAAGGGGGGGCGTGTGGATAGGTGTGCGACTGCCGCCGTGGTCGGACGGCGGCGATCTATCCGCTGTCGGCGTCCGCGGCCCGCGGGGATTTGCGCGGCGCGTCCTCGGACCGCCCCACCTCGGGCGGTCCTACTCCGGGTGTCCTGAGCACGTCGTCGGGGACCTGCCCGTCGTTGTAGTGCAGCCGCGTCCGGTCGGACGGCCAGACCGTCACGGTGAGCCGGAACGCCTTGCCGTCGGGGGAGTACGCCGTCCGGACGGTCTCGAACACCGCGTCGGCGGCGGACTCGCCCAGGCTGAAGAAGCGCTTCTCGTTCTCGTCCGGCACCCGGGCCTTGATCTCGTCGTGGAAGCCGACCTCGCTGTAGCCGAGCGCCTCCTGCAGGTACGCCACCGCGCCCTCCGGGATGTCGCGCGGGTAGAGCAGGCGGGACGCGCCGCCGGTGGCGAAGTCGAGCGGGTAGAACGAGGTCTGCAGGGCCCAGGGGCGGCCGTCCAGGAAGAGCTCCTGGTGGCGGGAGATGAACTCGGCGTCGGCGTTGGTCTGCAGGTACCGGGCGATGACCTTGGTGCCCTCCTGCACCTCCACCTTGACCGGCGACACCGTCACCTCGCGGTGCCCGGGGATGTGGGCGTCGCGGTTGTACCACTCGCCCGACCCGGAGCCGGGCGCGAGCCCCAGCTCCACGGCGGACAGCGTCACGTGGATGATGTCGGGCCGGTGGACGACGAACGTCCCCTTGCCCTGCTCCGAGACGACGTATCCCTGCTGCTGCAGGTAGGACAGCGCGTCCCGGACGGTGTTGCGGGACGCGCTGTAGTGGTTCTCCAGGTCCTTCTCGGGTGGCAGGCGGCGTCTGGCGGTCGAGCCGTCGCGCGGTGAGAGGTCGCCCGACTCGATGCGACGGAGCAGGTCATTGGCGATGTCACGCCAGCGGAGTGGGGTCGTGCGAGGCATCGGATCCGCTCCTTCCCGGCCTGTCCACCCGGCCGTGCACCCCCGGACGAGGAACGTGCACAGAACAGGACTTCATGATCTGAACAAGTCGTTCCCGTCCAACGTGTTTGCAATCTCTAGAAAGGGTAACACTTTGAGTGAGAGACTTGTTGGTACAAGTTAACCAGCAGAGAACTCGGACAACACTAGCAGCAGGATGTCGTGGATGTAAGGGATATCGGCAACCAGTCGAAGGAGGGATCAACATGACCGCCATGGTCGCGCTGTGGGTCCTCGGTCCCGCGGCACTGTTCCTGGTCCTGTCGCTCTATGTCGTCTTCATGGGCCTTCGCACGAAGGACCTGAAGTTCCGCACCCGGATGACCGCTCCGACGCCGGCGCTCGGCCGCCGGGCGCTGCTGGTCAACGTGGTGGTTCCGGCCGGCGAGCCGCCAGCGGGCGGCCCCGGCTCATGATCTCCGGTCGCCGCGGGGCGGGCCGCTGACCTAAGGAGAATTCGAGGTGGAAGACAGCCGGATTGACGCGGTGCCGAGCGCGCCGTTCCCGATGCCCGATTCCGTACAGGGGGCCGGGTGGAGCTCCCCGTTCGATCGGCGGGTGGGGGCCGGAGGACCGGGGGTCGAGTGGGACCAGCCGAGCGAGCGGGCCTACCCGCTCATGATGCTGACCCCGGCCACGAAGGCCCGCTCCGTGCAGGCCTCCTGGCCCGGAGCCGACTGGCCCGTCGTGGTCACCGGGATCGCGGTCCTGGTGATCACGGCCGAGCTGGGACGCCGGGCGGGCGCCCCCGCGCGGATGACCGCGCTCTGCTCGACGGTGGGCTTCGCCGTGGTGGTCGTCGTCCCCCGCTTCGTCTCCGCGGTGCCGCGGCCTCGTCCGCGGCTCCGCCAGCCGTCCACCACCGCGGTGCGATGAGCGGCCGGCCTCACAGCGTGGTGAGTCGCCGGCCCGACGACACGCTGAACCGCGAACGCGCCGGCACGCCGAACACCCGGCGTGACGGCGCACCCGGCGGACGACGCCGCGAGGCGCCCGGCACCCGGTGTCACGACGCGCTCGGCGGACGATGTCCCGGGACGCTCGGCCTCCGGCGTGACGGCGGACGACGTCCCGGGAAGCGCGTCACCCGGCGTCACGGTGCGCCCGGCGTCCGGAGGCGGGGCGTCTTGAGGACCTTGTAACGGAAGAGGCCAACGGCGAGAGAAGGGAGAAACGGGGTGAAGGGGGGAGTTTGTGCTGCCTTCAGCCAAATTTCTTCGTCGCCGAACGGGACATAACGGATCTTTTCCCTCATACTTCTAGGGGACGGAAGTCTGCCAGGAGAAGGAAGAGAGGGACGACCCAGTGATCGGCCACATTCGACCTCTGCCTCACCCGGACCCCTTCGTCGAAGCCACCCGCGGTTACATCACCAGCGTCGGCGACGCACTGCAGGCGGACGGGGTGCGGCTCTCGGACGTCTGGCTCGACCCGTGCAATCCGCGAGACGCGACGTTCGTCCTCGGGCTCCAGGCCCTCGTGTGGAACGAGTCCGAGGGGTTCGTCCTTGGCGAGTTCGTGTCCGGTGAACCCGGTGTGCGGACGGTGTTGCGCGATCCCGTCCGGCTGGGAGAGAGTGTGCTGCCCGACCCGCGGTCCGTTCCCGTCCTGCTGGACGCCGGCGTCGAGGGCTCCCAGGCTCCGCCGCGCTCCTTCACCGCCGGGCACGACGGGCTGGAGGACGCACTCGCCCGCTACTCGGTGAGCTGAGCCATTCGCTCGGAGACGGGTGTCTTTCCGTCAGTATCGGCGCGGCTACGCAGAAATTTCGCCGGAAGTCGGGAAAGCGGTGGCGGATTTCGGGTGGAGCGTCCATTATGAGACCGGCACGGCACGTGTGAAGGTTCCACGTGCCGTCTCTCAGTTGACCGACCCGCCGGAGTGATCGCATGCCTGTCCGACCCTGGAGCCCCGAGGACCTCGGGCGTCCGACGGACGGGACGTGGGCGGACATGGCGTTCGGTCTCGGCGAGCTGTACGAGCGCGAAGGCGGCCTGGAGCAGGCCGCGGGCTGGTACCGGCGGGCCGCCGAGTCGGGCCGCGCGGACGCGGCGCTGCGCCTCGGCGCCGTGCTGGGCCGGCTGGCGGACGCCGACACCGCCGCCGACTCGGCCGAGGACCTGCTCGCCGAGGCCACCCGCTGGCTCAGCGGCGCACAGGACGCCACGACCCCGGACGCCATCGAGCTGATCACCGACATGCTCAACCGGCAGCTGCGGCAGGCGGCGCGCCGCGGGCTGGAACCCGCCCCGGCGGGCTGACGCCCGGCGAGCGCCGCCCGGTTCGTTCGGACACCTCCCGGTTCGTCATGAACCGAACCGCCGCGCTCGTCGTCGGACTCCATGAGATCGGCGACAGCGGAAGGTGGACGAGTTGAGCGGCGAGGAGCCCGGGTACGTGCCCCCGGACCACAAGACCACCGCCGAGTTCCGCGTTCCCGGAAGGCCCGCGGCCCCCGCGGCCCCCGCCGAGCCGGGGCCCGAGGCGACCGTCGTCGACGAGCCCGTGGACGATCTCATCGACCCCGGCGTGACCTCCCAGGACGTCGTCCCCGAGGACGACGACGCGGACGTCACGTTCAGCGACGTGCCGATCGACGACCCCGAGGACGACGCGCCGGACGATCCGAACGCTCCGGGAGGAGCCGCGGACGTGACCTTCCAGGACGTGCCCGCGGACGATCCGGAGGACGCGGACGATCCCGAGGACAACGCCTCCGTGACCGTCTCCGACATCCGCGTGCCGCCGAAGGTGATGGCCTTCGAGAGGCCGGCGCAGGAGGCGCACGCGCCAGGCGAGGACGCGGCGGCGGCGTCCGACCCGGCCACGGTGCCCGAGGAGATTCCCGCGGCCGAGCAGGCGGTGATGCACGAGCAGGTGCCTCCTCTTCCGGCTGAACCGCAGGCGGCGGGGCCCGCGCCCGCTGAGGCCCCGTGGACGGAGCAGTTCGGCGCCGAGGCGGAGTCGGCGAACCCTGGCGGCGGTGCTCCGGACCCCGCGCAGGCGCAGGCGCACGCGTACGCATCGCCGCCGCCTCCGGCTGAGTCGACCGTGCCGCCGTCGTACGAGGCGACCGCTCCGGCGATGGCGCAGGCCGCGTCGTCGTCCGGGGGAGTGCCGCCGTCCGGGCCGTCCGGGTCGTCTGGGCCGTCCCGCTCGGGACGGCCGCTGCTGCTGGTCGCGTTGGTCGCGCTGGTGGTGGTCCTCGCCGCCGTCGCGGTCGTGGTCCTGCTGCTCGACCGCGGCTCCGAGACCGAGGGGAAGGCCGCGACGACGCCGTCGGCGGCGTCCACCCCGGCGACCGCGGACCCGCCGACGACGGGCGAGCCGGGCGGGCCGTCGCCGAGCGGGGCGCCCGCGACGCCCACGCCGCCCGGCGAGACGCCTGGACAGCCGCCCGCGTCCCAGGCCCCGGCCGCGCCGTCCGCGCCGATCGGCCCCGTGCTGACCGGGGAGGGCATCACGTACCAGCTCGTCCAGCAGAGCGAGGGGTACTTCGAGGGCAGGATGGTCATCACGAACCGCACCGGCCGGCCGATGCCGGCGTGGCGGCTCACGTTCCGCGTCCCCGGCGCGGTCGTGAAGAACATCTGGGGCGCGAAGCTCGTCAGCGGGGGCGAGAGCGTCGAGATCAGGAACCTGGACGGCGCGCCCCCGATTCCGCCGGGCGGGACGTGGGACGTCCAGTTCGGCGCGTCGGGCGCGACGTCCACCCCGAAGGGCTGCAGGCTCAACGGCGCGGCCTGCGGTTTCTGACCCGCGCGCGGCCGGCGGTGCGTGGCGGAACATGGGGCGTCAGGGTGTGTCGGGGGCAGGGGCTAGGCTCTCGACCATGCGTATCGCCAGGTTCTCCACCGACGACGGCATGTCCTTCGGCGTGGTGGAGGAGAACACCGTCGCCGCCATCGCGGCCCACCCTTTCGGTGAGCTGACGTTCACCGGGCAGCGCCTCCCGCTCGCCGACGTCCGGCTGCTCGCGCCGATCCTGCCCAGCAAGGTCATCGCGATCGGCAAGAACTACGCCGACCATGTCCGCGAGATGGGCGGGGACGCGCCGCCCGCCGAGCCGGTGGTGTTCTCCAAGCCGTCCACCGCCGTGATCGGCCCGGGCGAGGCGGTCGCCTACCCGCAGAAGCTGTCCGAGCGGGTCGACTTCGAGGGCGAGCTGGCCGTCGTCATCGGCCGGATGTGCCGCGAGGTCCCGGCGTCCCGCGCCGCCGACGTCATCCTCGGCTACACGTGCGCCAACGACGTCACGGCCCGCGACCTGCAGGCGAAGGACGGGCAGTGGACGCGCGCCAAGGGCTTCGACACGTTCTGCCCGATCGGCCCGTGGATCGAGACGGAGGCCGACCCGGCCGACCTGGCCATCACCACGACCGTCAACGGGGACGTCCGGCAGGACGCGCGCACGTCCCTGCTGCTGCACGACATCCCCGCCCTGGTCGAGTACGTCAGCCAGGTCATGACGCTGCTGCCCGGCGACGTCATCCTCACCGGCACGCCCGCCGGCGTCGGGCCGCTGGAGATCGGGGACGAGGTGACCGTCACCGTGGAGAGCATCGGCAGCCTGACCAACCGCGTCGTCGCCCGAGACTGAAGAGGACTGCCATGGCGACCGGCGACTCTGGATTCAGCGGCTTCACCGACGAGGCGTTCTCGTTCTATGAGGGTTTGCAGGCCGACAACAGCAAGTCCTACTGGACGGCCCACAAGAAAACGTACGAGCGCCATGTGCGCGAACCCTTGACGGAGCTGTGCGCCGAGCTGGAGGAGGAGTTCGGTGCGGTCAAGCTCTTCCGCCCGTACCGGGACGTCCGGTTCAGCAAGGACAAGACGCCGTACAAGACGCACCAGGGCGGGCACACGACCGAGGGGTTCTACGTCCAGGTCGACGCGGACGGTCTGATGGTCGCGGGCGGCATGTACGCCCCCACGCCCGACCAGCTCCGCCGCTACCGCGAAGCGGTCGGCTCGGACATCTACGGCCCGGAGCTCCAGAGCATCGTGGACGACCTCCGCTCCGCCGGAATGGAGATCGCGGGGGACCGGCTCAAGACCCGTCCGCGCGGCACCCCCGAGGACCATCCGCGCCTGGACCTGCTACGGCACCGCTCCCTCTACGCCCACGAGGGCTGGCCCGCCGACCCGTGGATGGAGACCGCGGAGGTGGTGACGCGAGTCCGCGAATCGTGGCGGCGGCTGCGTCCCCTGGTCGACTGGGGCCGCCACCATCTCGGCGCCCCGGACTTCAC
The DNA here is from genome assembly GCF_044326345.1 of Actinomadura sp. 9N215. Taxonomy (NCBI): domain Bacteria; kingdom Bacillati; phylum Actinomycetota; class Actinomycetes; order Streptosporangiales; family Thermomonosporaceae; genus Actinomadura; species Actinomadura sp. 9N215. Next base: position 75,685 of record NZ_JBIRBA010000023.1, read on the forward strand.
CCGCTGACCACGCTGCCCGCCGGGGGCGGGTCAGTCGGTGAAGGCGTCCGGGGGGACGCGGGCGCCGGTTTGCGGTGTCACGCCGTCCCAGTGCTCCACCTCGGCCAGCGCCCACTCGGCCCAGCGCAGCAGCAGCGCGTTCTGGTCCCGGATCAGCTTCGAGGGCAGCGCGATCACGGGGAGGCGCTCCGGGTACGGGCCGCCCTCCTCGTACTCGGCCATCCGCGCCTCGGTGATCGCCACGCGCTTTTCGGCGTCGTCCCGTATCCGGCGCAGCGTCGTGCGCAGCTGGCCGAGGTCGCCGTGGTCGGCGAAGGCCACCTTGAGCAGGGCCTCGAACTCCATCACGGGGCCGGCGCCCGGCTCGTCCAGCCATGCCCTGAGGCTCGCCCGCCCCTCTTCGGTGATCTCGTAGACCGTGCTCTTGCGCCGCCCCGTGTACTCGGTGCGCGACCGGGCGAGCCCGTGTTCGACCAGCTTCTTCGGCTCCTCGTAGAGGACGCTCGCCGCGCGCGGCCACGTCGTCTGCAGGCTCCGCTTCATCTGCACCTTGAGCTCGTACGTCGTCCACGGCCGGACGGCCAGCAGCGACAGGATCGCATAGGACGTCGTCGTCAGTTCCCGTGCCATAGGGCTTGACCATACTCCGATCCGGAGTATCGTCGATACTCCGAACCGGAGTAAGGAGTATGTATGGCGCCGCCGGTCACCGGCCTCTCCCACCTCTCCCTCTCCGTCACCGACCGCGACAAGAGCGTCCAGTGGTATGGCGACGTCCTCGGCTTCACCCCGTTCTACGTGCAGGACGACGACCGCTGGCTGGAGACGATCTGCATCCTCGCCGACGGCCTGACCGTCCTCGGCCTCGTCCAGCACCGGGACGCCGCCGGGCCTTTCGACCACCGCCGCGCCGGGCTCGACCACCTCTCCTTCGCCGTCGCCGACCGCGCCGCCCTCGAAGACTGGCATGCCCGCCTCGTCGACCTCGGCGTCACCTGCTCACCGATCGCCGATACGCCCTTCGGTCCCGTCCTGTGCTTCAGGGACCCGGACGACGTCCAGCTCGAACTCTTCGTCCTGGAACCCGCGGACCCGCCCCGATGACCGCCGCGCCGGGCCGGGCGCACGGGGGCTCCGGCCCGGCGAGGCGGCTCCGCCAATCGTTTTGGTCGCAGTCCCAAGGTCCTGTATTCTCATCGAGGCGCGAGCGACCAGCCCTGACCGGCACGGGCGCCCGTACCTCCCTGGGGTATGGTGTAATCGGCAGCACGAGTGATTCTGGTTCACTTAGTCTAGGTTCGAGTCCTGGTACCCCAGCTGCGTCCGCACTCCGCGGACACACGCCCCCGTCGTCTAGTGGCCTAGGACGCCGCCCTCTCAAGGCGGTAACGGCGGTTCGAATCCGCTCGGGGGTACCCCTACTCGTCGGCGTTCGCCGGCTTCGCGGGGTCTTGTGTCTACCCGGGGGGCGACCCCCGGACCCCCGAGGTGGGGGCTCCGCCCCCACGCCCCCTTGTGGTTGCGGTTTGTGTTTCGGTGCCGGTCGCTTGTGGCTGGGGTTCACGCAGAGCCTTTTTCTGCATCGTTCGAGAACTGGGTTTTCTTTGGGGCCTTCCAGGGGGCTTTCCTGGTGCTCTTGAAACTCGGTCGAGGTTGTGGGGGGTGTCCGGTAGGGTGGGTGGGGTCCGAGCGGGAGATCGTTCGGGTTCGTAGTCCGGCCCCCGTCGTCTAGTGGCCCAGGACGCCGCCCTCTCAAGGCGGTAACGGCGGTTCGAATCCGCTCGGGGGTACGCGTGTAGCCGCGGATCAGATGGTCCGTGGCTTTTGTTTTGCGGTCAGGTCGCCGGGGCGAAGGCGGTGCTGGTGACGTCGCGTTCCAGGGTGGGGGCCTGGAAGCCGTACGTCTCTATCGCGTCCACCCGGATGATCAGGCAGAACCGTTCGGCGGTCTCCAGCGAGCCGGCCAGGTCGCGGTGCCGGTGCTGTAGGAAATGGACGGCGGCGCGGTTGGCGAGCGCGGTCTGCCCGCAGATGACGAAGATCGGACGGGACGCCGGGTCGGGGCGGAACTTCGCGACCAGCGCGTGTTCCCGGCGGCCGCGATCGCACCGGAACCGCTCGCCGTCGACCAGGAACGCCATCGAGTCGTCGTCCTGGCCGTAGGGCAGGAGGGTGACGCCGGGCAGGTGCGCGGCCAGGTGCCCGCCGGTCCGCGGATTGGAGCCGCCCAGCGGCCCGCCGATGCAGAACTCGGTGGTGGAGCCGTTGCTCTCCCGGAACTCCTGGCTCCGGCGGATGGAGACGGGGCTGCCCAGCTCCCGGCCGAGCAGCGCGATCTCGACGAGCGCGTGGACGTCGTCCTGGGCCATGCTGCCGGGCTTGCTGTACTTGTCGTTCATCACGACGACGCAGGGTGCCCCGCCTTCGAGGCCGAAGAACGCGGCCTTGCGGTGCAGCGTCCGCGCCTGCTTCGCGCGGTTCCACAGCCAGACGCCGCCGCCGCTCAGGACGGTGGTCACCAAGCCGATCAGGACGTTGAGCAGCAGTGCAGACATGAATCCCTTTTCTCAGGCTCGCTCGCCGGCCGCCGCGAGCAGGGTGACGGCGGCGTCGCGCCAGGTTCTCTCGCCGGCGAGGGTCCGGTGCAGTTCGGCGGCCCGGGCGAACGACGCGTCGCGGTCGCGCAGCATCGCCCACACCGCGCGTCCCCAGACGTCCGCGTCGGTCTCGTCGTCGTGCGATATCGCCACGACCGACCGCTGTGCCCGCTCGGCGGGCAGCACCTCGTCGAGGAGCAGGCCGAGGCCGCTCTCCCCGGAGACCAGCAGCGGCGTCCCCGAGCAGATCGCCTCCAGGCCCGCCATCCCGAACCCTTCGGTGCGGGACGGCAGCAGCGCGAGGCTCGCCTGCGCCAGATCGGCGGCGATCTCGGCGGCGTCCGGCGTGTAGGGGCGCACGGTGATCCGCACCCGGGGCAGGCCGGAGTGCGTCCGCAGGAGGTCGCGCAGTTTCTCCGAGCCTCCGGGCCGCGCCCCGCGCACGACGAGCTCGATCCGCTCCGCCCGCTCGCCGCGGTACAGGTCGGTGCGGGCGACCGCCTTCGCCGCCAGGTCCAGGCCCTTGAGCTGGACGTCCTCGGTGCGCCCGAAGACGAGGATCCGCCACGGGGAACCAGAAGGCGCCGAGCGCGCCGCCGGTTCGACGAAGTCGAACCCGGGATCGAAGCGGATGAGGCGTGCCGCGGGCGGGAGATCGCCGCGGAACCGCACATGGAGGCGGGGGCCGACCGCCACCGCCGGTGCGGCGGTCGAGGCGAGATCGATCTCCAGGGCCCGGCGTGCGGCGGCGCGGTCGCCGGCGTCGTCCGGACGGTCCCGCTTCTCCCACTCGTTCTCCTCGGGCGCCATGTGGAGGAAATGCACGCGGCGGGCGCCGGGGAATTGCCGGGCCAGATCGCGGGCGCGTTCCCCGGTGATCCAGCTGTGGCCGACGATTATCTCGGGGGCGCCGTCCGGTTCGGTGACGAGCCGGACGCCGTATTCCGCGGCCTCGGCGCGCTCGCCGTCCGTCGAACTCTCGACCAGGCAGGAGACGTCGGCGCCGAGGTGCGCGAGCACGATGCACAATTGGCGGTTGAACGTGCTGACCCCGCCGCCCGCCGACGACCATTCGACGCCGGCGGCGAGAACGCGGACACCGCCGCCGCCCTGGCGTGGGCCGCGGTATCGGGACTGCCCGGCCGCGGTGTTCTCCCGGTCGTCCGCGTCGGATAGGTCGGCTGCCGGGCTCGGCAGGTTCATGCGTTTCGCCAGCGTCTCCGCCCATTCGAGGAGCGGTGACGAGCCGGGGCCGTCCGGACGTCCGGCGCGCGCCGTGAGGACGAGAAGCGGATGCCCGCCCTCGGAGACGGGCAGCACCTCAAGAGCGCGCAGCAAGGCGTCGGCATCGGCCGGTGGAACCGGCGGCGGCTTTCCCGCCGCTTCCAGAAAGTACCGGTCGAGGCGGCCGGGTTCCAGGCGCGCGGTCAGGGCCTCGATGTAGTCGGCCCGCTCGGAAACGGTCTCGAACCATTCACTGGGCAGTAATTCCTTGATGGAGCGGATGGCTCTTTGCGCGGAATGCGACGGGCCCTCGAAATAGTCGATGTGGTCTTTCAGCCGGTGCAGGGCGCGCGGATACTCCAGGCAGGCCTCGACGAACGCGGAGGCCGCGAGCTTGCGGGAGCCGTCGACGCCGGGGTCGATGTCGATGCCGTCGGACCGAAGTGACCGGAGCAATTCCGCGCGGTATCCCGAGGTGGCGAAGACGCTCAGGGCGCAGAGGTCGTCCTTCAGAGCGAGGATGCGGCGGCCCCGATCGTGCATCAGATCCCTCCTGCGGGATGGGGCGGAGAGGCCCGCGCCGGACATCGGGATTCGGTCGCCTCTAACTCAGGTAACGGTGGTCGAGCCGATGCCGGCGGCGGTTGACCGGATTGGCGGCGACTGGACGGTTCCACGTAAAGTCCAGCTTATTGCACGACCATGTCGCCTCCCGTCACTCCTGACCCGATGAGGACGATAGTTGTCACCAGCGACACAGGACCGCGGCGGGGTCCACGGGGCCCGCGGTGCTGACACCCACACGCTCGACACCCATGCGCTCACCTCGGCCCTCGCCAAAGTCCGGGTGATGCATCAGCACGCCTTCCGGCTGGAACTGGTCGAGGAGATCGGCCGGGAACTGGGCGAACCGCTGTCGTCGGAGGACAGCCAGAACGCGAGGATTCACATCTCCGCCATTGTGCGGGCGTGCGCGGACCGTACCGGCGGGATCGCCGCGCTCGCGAAGTGGCTGCCCGTGCTCGCCGGGGAGGACGACAGCGACGTCATCCGTTTCCGCGGCCTGGCGAGCCCGGCCGGACCCCTCGTGGGGCCCGAGGACGAGACCCGGCTGCGGGACGCGCTGGCGCAGTGCAGCGTGCCCGAGGTGCCCCGGCTGTTCAGCGCGGCGGCCGACGGCATGGTCGGGATGCTCGACATCCCGTGGAACGCCTGGGACGCCTTCGTCCGGCTCGCGGACACCAACGTCCGCTCCGACGACGTCCCACCCCATCTGGTGTTCGTGGGCAAGCTCGCGAACCTTCTGGCGCGGGCGCGGGACGACGCGTCCGCCCAGGCCTGCGCCGCGACCCTGCGCGCCTGGGTGACGGAGCAGATCGGCGCCTACCGGGCGCGGGGCGACCGGGAGCTCGCCGACCGGATCCGGCGGCTCTGCGCGCCCGCCGCGGCACCGGCCGGCACCGGCCTTCCGATGACGCTGATCGTCATGCTGGAGCAGGATCTGCGCGGCCGGGGCGACCGGTACGTGGTGACCCGGTGGCGGCAGCTGGACCCCGTCCAGTGGCGGCCGGAGCGGGACGCCGACGAGCTCGCGGTGCGCAGGGACGAGATTCCGGGCACGGTGGCGTCGCTGCTGCGGGCGGCCGAACGCGACTGGGCCGGACGGTTCGGCGGCTCCCTCGGCCTGGAGCTGATCCTGCCGAACGAGCTGCTCAACCTGGACGCCGACCAGTGGCCAAGCGACGAGGACGATGCCCTCGCCGTGCCGATCGGCGCCGAGTACGAGGTGATCCTGCGGAGCCAGCAGCGGCTGCGGGAACGGGCCTGGCATCGGCACTGGATCGTCCGGTCGCGGGCGCTCGGCTCGCCCGCGCTCGCGGGCGGCGCGAACCACGAGCTGCACCGGTGCCCGCCCGAGCTGGAGGGCGACGCGAGCAGGCTGCGGCTGCACCTGAACTCGCAGGAGACGGTCGTCGCCTATTTGCTGTCCTCGCCGCCGGACCGGGAGCCCGGCCGGTCGGAGCTTCCGGCCGCGCTGAGGGTGGGCGTGCCCGTCGTGCTGTGGTCCCGCGATCCGGAGGTCATGGCGGACCTGTGGGACGCGATGACCAGCGAGCCGCTGCACGCGCTTCCGGATCGGGTGAAAAGCATCCGGCGGGACGCCGCGATCAACCGTGATGCGGCCCGCAGATATGGTCGCCACATTTCATTGATTTGGGACAGCTACGACAGATTCATCGGGCTGGCCGAACCCTTCGTATCTACAGCTTTGTAGATCTTTATCACTGGACAGCCAGTTTAGGTCGCTTTAGCATTGAATCAACCAACCGTCGAAGTTGCCAAATGGTGGGGCGCGGGGCCATCCTTTTACCCGGCTGCTGCGCGGCCAAAGTGAACAATGTTCGTTTGTGTCACTGCTGCCCATTTGGTGGGGGTTTGTGCCGTGAGCGCCGATGAGCGGCCCGACCGTGTCGGTTCGCACGCGCGAGACAAGGGACCGTCGAACGGGCTCGGCGGTGGCGTGCCTGACTGGTGGATCTACCAGGGGACGGGGACGCCTCCCCCCGGCGGCTTCGACCTCGCCTCCGAGCTCCCCCCTCCGCCGCCCTGGCGCGCCTTCCGCGGCGAGCCGCTGCAGCCCCCGCCACCGGACGACGCCGAGCAACTGGAACGCAGGCTCGGCGCACCCGGCAGCCCGTCCGGTATCGACGAGGCCGAAATCGACGCGGTGAACGCCGCGCTGTACCTCCGCCGCCCCCTCCTCGTGCTCGGCCGCCCCGGCGTCGGCAAGTCGACCCTCGCCTACAAGATCAGCCGTGAGCTCGGCCTCGGCCGCGTGCTGCGCTGGCCGATCGGCTCCCGCAGCGTGCTCCGCGCCGGTCTCTACGACTACGACGCGATCGGCCGCGCCCAGGACGTCGCCTGGCGGGAGGGCGAGCGCCGGGCGTCCGCCGCCGACCGCCAGGAACGTCGCACGGACGCGCGCGAGCCGAAGGGGGACTCGCGCGAGCCGAAGGGGGACTCGCGCGGGGACGCCCCGGCCTCTCCCGACCCCGCCTCGATCGGCGACTACATCCGGCTCGGCCCCCTCGGCACCGCGCTGCTTCCGCACGCGGCGCCCCGCGTCCTCCTCGTCGACGAGCTGGACAAGAGCGACGAAGACCTGCCCAACGATCTGCTGGACGTCTTCGAGGAGGGTGTGTTCACCGTCCCGGAGCTGTTGCGGCTGGCCGGCCGCGCCCCGCAGGTCAGCGTGCACACCGACGACCCGGAGCGCAGGGCGACGATCACCCGCGGCCGGGTCGAGTGCAACGCCTTCCCGCTGGTGATCATCACGAGCAACGGCGAACGCGAGTTCCCGCCCGCCTTCCTGCGCCGCTGCCTGCGCTTCGAGCTCGCCGAGCCGTCCCCCGAACGGCTCGCCGACATGATCGCCGGGCATCTGGGGCGGACGGACGCCCAGGAGGCGAGGGAACTCCTGGCGCGATTCCTCGAACAGCGGTCCGTCACCCGGGACATGTCAGGCGACCAGCTGCTCAGCGCCGTCTATCTGGTCACCTCCGGACGGCTGCCGGTCGACGGCTCCCTCGACCGCGTGCTGGAGCTGCTGTGGCGCACGCTCGGCACGTCCGGACCGGTGCCGGCGTGACGCGGGACGACCGCCTGCTCTGGTACGAGATGGCCGACGCGCTGTGGTTGGAGGCGCACCGATCCGCGGCCGCCCGCGACACCGGGCACGCGGCGGGCGACCGTCCGCCGGCGCCTCCGGTCGATCGTCCTGGGCCGCCTCCCGGTGACCGTCCTGTACCGCCTCCGGGTTCCGTTCCGCGTCCCGGAGCGGCGTCTCCGGCCGCCGACCCGCCGCCGCCCGCACCCGGCCCTGGCGGGTTGCCGGACGCGCCGACCCCGTCCCGGCCCGACGCCGAAGATCCGCGGCGGGGCCTCCGGACGCCGCCGTCCGCACGTCCCGATGCCGCGGGCCATGATCCCTGGCGGACGGTGCCCGTCGCCGCCGGAGGCCCCGATGACGCCGGGCTCGGCATCGTCGAGTCGGTGCCGGTGGAAGTGCCGCCGTGCCCCGACAAGCGGGCCCTCGGCAAGGCCTTCCGCGTCTTCAAGCGGACGATCGAGGCGCCGGACGGGGAACGCGACCTCGACGAGGAGGCCACCGCCGAGCGCGCCGTCCAGGAACGGCTCTGGTGGCCGGTCCGCACACCTGCCACGGAACGGTGGCTCGACCTGGACGTGGTGATGGACGACAGCCCGTTGGCGGGCCTGCATCGCGGCCGATTCGACGCCCTGATCGACGCCGTCCGGGTGGTCTGCGCATTCCGGCGGATCCGCGTCCACCACCTGGACACGGCCGCCGCCGACCTGCGGCTGCGCCCCGCCAAGCCGATCGGCAGGCCCGGGCCCGTGCCCGACCTGGTCAGGTCCGGCGACCCGCGCCGCAGGCTCGTCATGGTGCTCAGCGACGGCGCGGGAGGCGCCTGGTACGACGGGCGGCTCGCCCCGCTGCTCGCGCGGGTGGCGGACGCGGCGCCGACCGTGGTGGTCAATCCGCTGCCCGTCCGGCAGTGGCGGCGGACCGGGACCCGGCCCGTCCCCGCCCGGCTGACGGCCCCGGGCCCGGCCGTGCCCAACCACCGCCTGGACGCCGTCCCGGCCTACGAGCCCGACGTGCCGGCCGTACCGGTCCCCATGGTGGAGCTGGCAGCGGGCCCGCTGGCCCGGTGGGGACGGTTCGTCACCGGCGACACGCGTCACCTGGACGGCGCCGTCATCTGGTGCGCCTTCTCGGAGACGGACGAGGCCTATGAGCCGGTCGTCCCCGCACCCGGCGGGCCCGACGGGACACCGGCCGAGCTGGTGAGCCGGTTCCGTGCCGTGGCGTCCCCGGAGGCGTTCCAGCTCCTGACGAACTTCGCCGCGCTCCCGCTCTCGCTGCCGCTGATGCGGCTGGTCCAGGCGGCGACGCTGCCGTCGTCGCGGGCGTCCGATCTGGCCGAGGTGCTGGGCAGCGGCCTGATCCGCCGGGTGGCCGCGGACCCTCCCGATCCGGTGGCCGTCGCCGTCACCCACGACTTCGTCGGCGGGGTGCGCGAGGCGCTGCTCGCCGGGGGGCGGCGGTCGCAGACCGCCTGGGTCATGATGTCGCTGCTCGACCGGCTGACCGGGGCGGCCGCGGTCCTGGCGCCGCTGCGGGAGCTGCTGATCTCGCCGGAGACGGCGCCCGTCCCGCGGGTGGCCGCCGCCAGCGCGCCCATCGTCTCCCCGTTCGTCGCCGGCATGAGGTCGCTCGGCGCCGCCTACCGCGAGCCCGCGGTACGGCTTCAGGCGATCCTCGATGGTTCCTCGTTGATCACTTCGGGTAGTCAAACCCTCGCAACTGATGATCATGTGAGTGATGAGGACGTCATGCAGTCATCCGGGGAAGTCGTCGCCGATCTGAACACACCTGTTCGCATGCAACGAAACGCGAGCCCTCCGCTGATCGCGTCCGATCTAGTCGCCCCTGGAGTCAGCGTGTCCATCCGTTCCGTCCCCCCGGCCGCGGATCGTGATCCGAATGAGCCGCCCCCGGTCTGGGGAAACATTCCGCCCCGCAACATCCAGTTCACCGGCCGCGAGGAACTGCTTCAGGAATTGCACGCATTGCTTTCGGAGGGCATGACGGCGGTGCTGCCGCACGCCCTGCAGGGCATGGGGGGTGTCGGCAAGTCGCAGCTCGCGGTCGAGTACGTCTACCGGCACATGCGCGACTACGACCTGATCTGGTGGGTGCCCGCCGAGGGGGAGGGGCAGATGCGCCAGTCCCTGGTCGAGCTCGCCGCCGAACTCGATCTTCCCGTCGTCCGGGAGGTGAACGTCGCGGTGCCGGCCGTGCTGGAGGCGCTGCGGGTCGGGCGTCCGTTCCGGAACTGGCTGCTCATCTTCGACAACGCCGAGGATCTGACCGACGTCCGCGAGTTCTTCCCGAAGGACGGGCCGGGCAAGATCCTGGTGACGTCGCGCAACCCCGCCTGGACGGGGGTGGCGCACACCCTTGAGGTCAACGTGTTCGAGCGGCGGGAGAGCATCGAGCTGCTGCGCGTCCGCGATCCGGACCTGGCCGACGATCCCGCCGACCGGCTGGCCGAGGCTCTCGGCGACCTTCCGCTGGCGATCGAGCAGGCCGCGGCATGGCTGGCCGAGACCGCCATGACGGTGGACGAGTACCTGCGGCTGCTGCATGAGAAGACGGAGGAGCTCCTCGCGCAGCACACCTCGTCGGGCGACTACGCCGTCCCCGTCGCCGCCGCGTGGAACGTGTCCCTGGAACGGCTGCATTCGAGCAACCGGCCGGCTTTGCGGCTGCTGCAGATGTGCGCGTTCTTCGCTCCCGAGCCGATCTCGCTGCGGGTCCTTTCCGGTGCGCGCAATCTCGAAGGCCCCGCCGAGCTCCTGGAGGCGCTGTCCGATCCCATCCAGCTCGGCCGGGCGATCAGGGCGATCAACCAGTACGCGCTGGCGAAGATCAGCCACAGGCACAACACGATCATGCTGCACCGCCTGGTCCAGCGCGTCCTTCGCAGCCAGCTCGACGACGAGGAGACGGCCGAGTACCGGCACTGCGCTCACCTGCTGCTGGCCAACGCCGACCCGAACAACACGGCGTCGCCCGACCAGTGGCCGACCTACGCGGCCCTGGTTCCGCACATCCGGTTCTCGGGACTCGTGCGGTCCACGGACAAATGGGCGCGTTCACTCGTTCTGAACACAATGGACTTCCTCTTCCGGTGCGGCGACTACCAGGGCTCGCTGAGGCTCGCGCAGGAGGCGGTCCAAGCCTGGACCGAAATGCTCGGGGACGACGATGACCAGAAACTCGAAGCGCAGCTGACCCTGGGGCGGGCGCTGCGCAGCCTCGGGCTGCACCGGGAGGCCTACGAAGGGGACCAGAACGCCCGGGACATCCTGGTCGCGAAGTACGGCGAGGACCACGAGCGGTCCCTGGTGGCCAAGGGGTTCGTCAGCAACGGGCAGCGCATGCTCGGGGACTTCGCGGGGTCGCTCGACACGGGCCGGCGCGTGTTCGAGACGGCGCGCCAGCGGTTCGGGCCGGACGACCCGGTCACGCTCACGCATGCCTTCTTCTACGGCATCAGCCTGCGCCTCAGCGGACGGCCTGAGGAGGCCGAGCAACTGGACCGCGATACGCATGCGCGCCAGGCCCGCGTGCTCGGCGAGAACCACCTGCACACGATCAGTACGATGGCCGGCCTCGGTTTCGACGTCATGGAGAGCGGCCGTTACCTGGAGGCCCGGGAGATCATTCGCCAGAACCTCGCTCGGATGCGCGCGAGGTACGGCGAGAACCATCCGGGCACGTTGGACAACCTCAGCACCCTGTCGGTGGCGGAGCGCAAGGCCGGTGACCATGACACCGCGCTCACGCTGTCCGCCGAAGCCCTGGCGCTGGGGCGGGCGCGTTACGGTGACGAGGTGCCCGGGTACAGCAGCATGGCGCTCAACCATGCCATCAACCTGCGGCAGGCCGGCAACATCCAGCAGTCCATCATCGCCGGCCAGGACGTCGCCGAGCAGCACGAGGTCCTCTACGGCGCCCTGCATCCCTCGACCCTGGCCGCGAAGGTGAACGTCGCGGTCTCGCTGCGCCTCGCCGGACGCATCGAGGAGGCCCTCCACCTGGAGGACGAGATCCTGCCGCCCCTCGCCGAGGCGCTCGGCGAGGACCACCCCTGGCCCATCATCGGCGCCATCAACCACGCCAGCAGCCTTTCCGCCCACGGCGACACCGAGGACGCCGCCGAACTGGGCCGCGCGGCCTATGAGCGGGCGAGGCGCGTCAACGGCGAGGACCACCCGACGACGCTGGCGGCCATGCTCAACCTCGCGCTCGACCTGCGTGCACTCGGCGGCGAAGGCGAGGCGGAGGCCGAGACGCTCTTCGCCGACGTCCTGGTGCGTTATCGGCGCACACTGGGCGCGACCCATCCGGCCACGACTGCCGCCGAAAGAAATACCCGCGCCGACTGTGACATCTACACGATTCCACTTTGACGAGCCGGCGTGAAAGAGAAATGGGCCGCCCGGTCAGGCGTTTCAAGGGTCCGGCCGTCATGCATTCTGTTCGGAGAAACATGGAATCGGAGGGGAGCCGAGAGCGGCGATGATCTCCAGGAAGACCATCGGGCTGGCGAACTGGCGGACGAGTACTCGCTCTGGTGGAGGGGCCAATAACCAGTGTGTGAGCGTCGCCGTCGTCCGGCACCGACCCCCGGCGGGGGCGGGAGAGGTGGCCGAGCACCGGCGTTCCTGCCTTGTCTGCCCACTGCTGAAGACGTCCCCGAAGGTTGATCAGTCCGGGTCGTAGTGGCCTGATTTGATACGGCGGAGGAGCACCCGCCATTCGTGCTCGACCAGGAAGAGCACGGGACCCGCCGGGTCCTTGCTGTCCCGGATCGCCACCCAGTTCTCCATCGCGTTCTCGTCGTGCGCGCGGTCCTGCGCCGACTCGGGGAATTCCATTGCCGCACCGCCCGTGCGTCGCTCACCGGTACCGTACGGACACCGGGAGTCCGAAAGTTCAACACCAGCATGTCAGGCCCGGTTTGTTGTTGCTAGTCCTCTTTGTCCGCAATACAGGCTGGGAGTGCGGTCCATTCGGGGGCCGGTGCGCGGCTGGGCAGCGCGGTTCTGATCGACGAGACCCGCCTGCTGACCTGTGACCATGTGGCCTTCGATCGAAGGCGGGGTCGGCTCCGCGAGCTGTGGGTGGAGTTCCGGAAGGCCGAAGAGGACGACGAGCTGCGCTGCCAGGTCCGGAGCGTGGCGCGTTCCGCGCGGTACGACCCGGCGCTGCTGTGACAGGCGCCCGCCGCCGTTGCCGTGGGACGGGGAACGCGTGACCATCGCGCGGAATGACATGCATTTCCTTGATGATCTGCTTCGCATATTTTCAAGGGAAGGGCAATTGGCGGCTTCCGTCGTGACTTCGTGGTCATATGAATGCGGTGGAGATCGCTCCGAACTCCCGAGGGGAGAACTGGGACATGAGGCATTGGGCCACTCGCATCGCCGCGTCGATCGGGGTCGCCGCGGTCGTGCCCGCCGTCGCGCCGGCCGGCCACGCCATGGAGGTGCGCCGGGCTCCGGGATCGGTTCTGGTGGACGAGTCGTTCACCCGCGACACCGCGGACTCGCGCTTCATCGGGTACGGAGCGGCCTGTCTGACCGGCGCCAAGCGTGGAAGGGCGGAGGCGGAGGCCACGAACCATCCGCTCAGGGGCTGCCGCCGGGACCCGGCCGGTCCCGTGCCGCCGGGAGGCGCGGCGCGGCGTGGATATCTTCAGCTCACCGATGCCCATTTCGAAGTGACCGGCGCCGTGATGTTCGATTCGCCCATTCCCGCGAAGAACGGGCTGGTGGCGACGTTCGAGCAGTGGCAGTACGGCAACACCACGCGGGAGCCGGCCGACGGGATCTCGTTCTTCCTCATCGACGGTTCGAGGCCCCTCACCACGCCGGGCGCCTTCGGCGGAAGCCTCGGTTACGCGCAGAAGCTGCCGGGCGGCCGGCGGGACGCTCAATTCGTCCCGGGCGTCAATGGCGGATATCTCGGCGTCGGGCTCGATGCGCTGGGCGAGTATTTCGGCGACGGAGAAGGGCGCGGGAACGGTTGTGAGCGGCGTTCTCCGGCGGGGACGGCGTTCCGTCCGCCCGCTCCCGGTCCCAATGTCGTGTCCGTCCGGGGCCCCGGCGACGGCATCGAGGGCTATTGCCTGCTGGCTGCCACGGCCGGTAAGAGGCCGGCCAGAGGGTTCTGGCCGTCGACACTTCCCGGAAAGCTCCACGGCGGCCGCAGGACGATACCTGCCGGCGCCACCGCGCAACGGGCCGAAGCTCTGCTGGCGCCGGTGAAACGGACCGTCCGTGTCGCGGTGTCGTCCGGGAGGGCCCCGATAGTCAGGGTCTTCATCGACTTCCAGGACGGCGAAGGCTTCCGGCGTGTGCTGAGATTTCGGGCGCCCAAGCCTGTTCCGGACACGGTCAAGTTCGGGTTCGCCGCGTCCACGGGACCGCGCACGGACGTGCACCTCATCCGCCGGGTCGTCCTGCGCGGCAAATAGAGGGTCCCCGGATATGCGCGCGCGACGACCTTATTAAGGGTTAATCGCGTCCGTGTGGTGCGTGGAGAAGGGTAGGGTGCTGAGCCGTCCGGGCGCGAGCGGGGAGGGCGGGCCGTGTTCAGTGATCCACGCCATCAGGTCTTCGTGAGTTCGACCTTCAGCGACCTTGTCGAGGAGCGCAGGCACGTCATGCAGGCGCTCCTGGAACTCGATTGCATACCTGCGGGGATGGAGCTGTTCCCGGCGTCGGACGATGATTCGTGGACGCTCATCAAGCACGTCATCGACGAGTCGGACTACTACATCGTCATCGTGGGCGGCCGTTACGGCTCGGTGCACGAGGACGGAATCTCCTACACGCGGATGGAGTACGAATACGCCCTCGAAAGCCGGAAGCCGATCATGGGATTCCTGCACGAGGATCCGCAGAGTCTTCCGCTGTCGCGGAGCGAGGAATCCGAGGCCGGGCGTGCGGCGCTCGCCTCTTTCCGTGAGCTCGTCGCACAGAAGCAATGCAAGTTCTGGAAGACTCCGGAGGATCTGGGCGGGGCGGTGAGCCGGGGGATGGTCCGGCTGCGGAGATCGCATCCGATGGCGGGCTGGGTCCGCGCCGACACCCATGGCGACGTCGCGCTCCGCGAGCGCATCATGGAGCTGGAGACCGAGCTCGCCGCGCTGAGGTCCAGAATCGGCCGGCGGTCGATATCGCGGAACTCGACGCTGGAGGGCGGGGACGAGAAGGTCACGCTCACCGTCAATCCGGGGCGCAAGTCATCGGGAGTTCAGGTGACCTGGAATGAGGTCTTCCGCGCGATGACGCCGAGCGCCCTGCACGGAGTCACCCGTGATGAACTCGTGCAATTTCTCGGTGGCTGGCTGGGGCGACGAAACAAGGTGGATCCTCCCCGGTACTTGGGAGAGGAAAGCCTTGCGCAGGTTCTTATTTTCATGATCGCTTCCGGTGTGCTCGAGCGGCAGGGTAAAACCTATTATCTTACCGAACGCGGCATCGGCCTGGCGGCAAGTATGCAGCTCAAGGGAAAGCCGGCTGAGCCTCACTGAGCCGACAGGAAGTCTTCTATCTCCTGGATGTTCAGGTTGGCGGCCAGCTTCGGGTGGATGACGAGCCGCAGCTGATCGGCTATCACGCCCTCCCGGCTCGCCGCCATGTACGAGATGAGGATCAGCCGGATCAGGTCGTGGGGCGGCAGGTTGCTGATGCGGGCGAGTCCCGTCCCTAGTACGGAGACCGAGACGGTTCGGCGTTCCCCATGACGGCGGACGGCCTTCCATGTTTCGGAGAGGCTTCGCCACAGGTCGTCGACCGTGGAGTGCACGACATTGTCGTTGTCCGAGGTGGAGTAGGCGACGCAGAAGAACCTTCTGTCCCTCTCGCCTATCACGACGACGGTTCCGACCGGATATCTCGCCAGCTTCCCCTGCGGGCGGTCGGCGCGCGTTTCCATCAGGGACGCCGGGACGTCCCGCAGTGCCTTCTCCAGGTCCTCGTCCAGCCGCGGGAGCTCGCCGCCGTACTCGCGGTCGAGCATCTGGCCCTGGATGCTGTGCGGGGCTATCACCGAGGCGGTGTCGGTGTCGAAGGTGTCGTTCATCCCGATGATGAGGTGCCCGTCCTGCCGGAAGAGGTCGCCGACGACGATCGTGATCGTCGTCCCGGGGGTGGGGAAATAGCGGGAGAAGGACGTGCGCGGCCACACGTTCGCCGTGGCGATCGCGCAACATCCGACGAGGGCGGCGCCGAGGTAATAGGCGCCGAAAGGCTTGAAGGGGTCACGGAACAGCGCCTCGATCAGCCCGGCGGCGGCCGACGCGATTCCGAAGCACGTCAGGAACGTGACGGCCCACAACTGGAGCGTCCTCGCGGAAAGAAGGGTCTCATGGGCGACACCGGGAGTCAGCATTGTTCTCCGCCTCCCGGTGTCCGCCGTATGGCCCAATCGGCCCGTGTTGTGAACGCCGCTACCTTATCTGCGGGTGCGGGATCTCCGATGCCGATTGGGCATCTGAAGTTCCGTTCGTCCGCGCCGCGATTCGGCCGGGCCACCAGAAGTGGCGGCCGGTGTCCAGCGCGAGGGCGGGGACGATGACGGAGCGGACGAAGAAGGTGTCCAGCAGCACGCCGAGCGAGACCAGAAGGCCGATCTGCACCATCATCGTGACCGGCATGACCCCGAGGACGCCGAAGGTCGCGGCCAGGACGAGCCCGGCGCTGGAGATGACGCCGCCGGTGACGCCCAGGCCGCGCAGGACGCCCGTCCGGTGGTCGCTGCGCCCGACCTCCTCGCGGACGCGGGCGACGAGGAACAGGTTGTAGTCCACGCCCAGCGCGACCATGAACAGGAAGCCCATGAGCGCGACCTGCGTGTCCAGGGCCGGGAAGTCGAACGCGTACCGGAACAGCAGCCAGGACGCGCCCAGGGCGGCGAAGTACGACGCCACGACCGTGCCGATCACCAGGATCGGGGCGACCAGGGCGCGGAGCAGCGCGATCAGGATCAGGAACACGACGGCCAGGACGAGCGGGATGACGACGCGGCGGTCGTGGGCCTGCGCCTCGGCCAGGTCGATCTCGGCGGCCGTGCTCGCTCCGATCGTGGCGGCGGGAACCGTCCGGCGGAGGTCGCGGACGGTCCGCTCGGCCGCCGCGCTGTCGGGCGGGTCGTCGAGGACGACTTCGAGTTTGGTGAGGCGTCCGTCCTTGGAGGGTTGGGGGCTCTGCACGGCGGCCACGCCGGGGGCGTCCCGGAGGGCGGCGGTGACCTCGGGCGCGTCCGCTTTGTCGGTGATGACCTGGAGCGGGCGGCCCTCGCCGCCGGGATAGTGCTCGGCGAGGATGCGTTCGCCGACGGTGGAGCTCGGCGTGTCGGTGAGGAAGTTCGCGCGGTCCAGGCCCGTGTTGATGCCGAGCGCGGCGGACGCGAGCGCGCCGAGGACCGCGAGGCCGCCGATCCAGACCAGGCGGGGGTGGGCCGCTATGCGGTGGCCGACGCGGTCCCACACGCCGCGGGCGGGCGGGGCGTCGCCGTGGCGCGGGATGCGGGGCCAGAAGATCCAGCGTCCGAAGATGACGAGCAGCGCCGGCAGCAGCGACATGACGACGACCAGCCCGGCGAGGACGCCGATGGCGCCGATCGGGCCGAGCGCGTAGTTGAAGCCCATGTCGGCGGCGAGCAGGCAGAGAAGGCCGAGCGATACCGTCGCGGCGGACGCGACGATTGGCGCGGCGGCGCGGCGGAGCGCGACCGCCATGGCGCGGTGGCGGTCGGGGCTGCGGCGCAGCTCCTCGCGGTAGCGGGCGAGGAGGAGCAGCGCGTAGTCGGTCGAGATGCCGAACACGAGCGCGTTGAGGATGGTGGACATGCCGTCCGCCACGTAGAGGCCGGCGTGCTCGCCGAGGAGGTAGACGACCGCGTTCGCCGCCTGGAGCGCGATCGCCGCGCTCACGATCGGCAGCAGCCACAGGATCGGGCTGCGGTAGGTGAGCAGCAGCACGGCGGTGACGACGAGGATCGTGATGATGAGGATCGGCTTGTCGATGTTCTCGAAGGCGTCGCCGACGTCGAGCGCGGAGCCCGCGGGGCCGGTCAGGCGGACGTCCAGGCCGTCCGGGGTGTTCGCGCGGGACTGGTCGCGGAGCTTCTCGGCCTTCTCGGTGAGGGCGTCGTCGTCCGGCAGCGGGACGTTCAGTATGAGCGCCCTGCCGTCGCCGGACGCCCGCGGCGGCGCGACGGGCCCCGCGGCGAGGGGCGCGAGCGCGCGGCGGTCGGTCTCGGCCTTCGCCCGGTCGGCGGGCGTGATGCCCGAGGAGCGGGAGTAGACGACGATGCCGGGGGACAGCTCGCCGCCTGGGAAGCGCGGGACCAGCTCCTCGACCTTCGTGGACTGGGCGCCGCGCGGGAGTTCGGCGGTCGCCTTCCCCTCGACGACGTCCGGCAGGCTGCTCGCGGCCGGGACGGCCAGGACGGTGATCGCGACCCAGGCCAGCAGGACCGCCCATTTCAGCAGGCGGCCCGGCGATGGCGCGGGCGTCCGGTGTTTGCGTGAGAGCAGCATGAGGTGCTCTCCTTTCCGTGGGGTTCGCTGTCGCGTGAGAAACACGCCGTTCGGCGTGGTGATGCGGGCTCCGCCCGTCCGGGCCGCCGAGGGGCAACTCGGCGGCCCGGACCTCGCTGGGCCGGGCCTTGCTGGGCCCCGGGCCTCAGGGCCTCAGACCTCCGGGAACGCCAGGAATCTGGCGTAGAGGGTGCGCGCCTCCGGGTGCGGGTCGTCGTCGGCGCGTTTGTAGCGGTAGAGGAGCGCGATGTACTCCTCGAAGAAGGGACGCACCTGGTCCGGCGTCAGCGTGACGGTGGCGAACGAGAAGAGCAGCGCGTCCGCCCACGGCCCGCCGAGCTTGTCGCGTTCGCGCTGGAAGCGGGTGAGCATGTCCAGCTCGTTGGCGAACTCCAGGCGGGTCAGCTCCTCCAGCGCCGCGCGCATCTCCGGGGACTGCTCGCTGTACGGGGGGAACCGCCGGTCGCCGGGCACCGCCCGCCACCAGCGCTCCCGTCCGCGCGCCAGCTCCGGAGCCTCCTCGATGAACCCGTGCTTGGCGAGCTGCCGCAGGTGGTAGCTCGTCGAGCCGGTGCTCTGGCCGAGCTCGCGGGCGAGGGTCGTGGACGACACCGGACCGCGCCGCATGATCTCGGCGATCCGCTGCCGCAGCGGGTGCGCGAGGAGGCGCACCTGCCGCGGATCGGTGATCGCCTCGGGCGGCGGTTGTTCCTTCATGCTCTGGACGGTAGAAGTTGCAAAGAGGCTTTGCAACTACTCTTGGCAAAGTTCACCGGGTGGGGGGAGAGGGCGCGACCTGAGAGGGAGGGCGCGGCTAGCTCTGCCGGTCGAGGACGCGGCCGTCGGTGAGGGTGATCACGTGGTCGGCGTGCGCGGCGGCGGACGGGTCGTGGGTGACCATCACGATCGTCTGGCGCAGCTCGTCCACGCAGCGGCGCAGGAACGCGAGGACCTCGGCGCCGGAGCGGGAGTCGAGGTTGCCGGTCGGCTCGTCCGCGAAGATCAGCTCGGGGCGTCCGGCGAGGGCGCGGGCGCAGGCGACGCGCTGCTGCTGGCCGCCGGAGAGCTGCGCCGGACGGTGGGAGAGGCGGTCTCGGAGGCCGACCGTGTCGATCACCTCGTCGAGCCAGGCCTGGTAGAGCCGCCGGCTCGCGATGTCGGCGGGGAGCGTGATGTTCTCCAGCGCGGTCAGGGTCGGGACGAGGTTGAACGCCTGGAACACGAAACCGACCCGGTCGCGGCGGAGCCGGGTGAGGCCGCGGTCGTCCAGGTCCGTGATGTCGGTGTCGCCGACGTGGACGCGGCCCGAGTCGGGGGAGTCCAGGCCGGCCATGACGTGCATGAGCGTCGACTTCCCTGAGCCGGACGGGCCCATCACGGCGACGAAGCGCTCGCGGGGGATGCCGACGGTGACGCCGTCCAGCGCCGTCACGCGGGCGTCGCCCGTCCCGTAGGTCTTGCGGACGTCTTCGGTCCGCGCGGCGAACTCGGTCACGTTGATGCCCCTTTCCGTACCCCTTGATCGAAGCGGAGGGAGTGCGGCGCGCGGCAGCGCCGGACGGAGGGGACGGCCGCGACTTTCGGAGGGGGTGCGCGTCCTTGGCTGATCGGCGCGGCTGTGGTCAACTAAAATCATTGGCACGGTGGGAGGGGCATGATGCGGGATCGCACGGACGCGACGTCGTCGGGCGAGGCCTCAGGCGGAGCGTCAGGCGGAGCGTCAGGCGGGGCCTCGGGCGGAGCGTCGCCGGGCGTGGGGGCGTCGGGCGCGGTGTCGCCGGCCGCGTCGCTGGCCGACAAGCTCGAATGGCTGATCCGGAACCTGTGGCCCGCGCACGCGGAGGCGCCGCGCAACAACGTGGAGACCGCCGCCGCCATCGCGCACGCCACCGGCGAGGACATCTCGTCCACCACCGTGTGGAAGCTGCGCACGGGACGGCAGGAGAACCCGCAGCTCAAGACGCTCACCGCGCTCGCCACGTTCTTCGGCGTGCCGATCGGGTTCTTCGGCTTCCCGAGCGAGGCCGAGCCGATCGGGGAGGACCTCACGCTCAAGGCGCTGCGGCGCGACGTCGAGAACGGCGTCATCCGTCCCGAGGTGCTGCGGGCGCTCGTCGACCTGTCGCCGGAGGCCCGCTGGGTCGTGGACGAGATGATCCTCGGCGCGGCCGCCGCCGACCGGGAACGGCACGGCGGACACGGTTAGCCCGAGGTTTCACAGGCTCCTGATCAGGTAGGGGTCCGGGTTGTGAGGTGACCCGTACCCCGGAGGGGCAATGGCGCCGTTCGTTGTCGTCCTTTCGGTGGCGGGGCTGGTGGCGGCGCTCGTCGCCGGTGTGTACGCCGTCTCGTGGGTGCTGGCCCCTCCGGGGGTCGTCGAGGCCGGGCCGTTCCTGTCGGGGGCGCGTCCGGTCGAGCACGCGGTGTCGCGGTATCACGTGCGGTGGTACACGGTGTCGATGGTCTTCCTGGCCTTCGACATGGAGATGGTCTTCATGTATCCGTGGGCGCTCGTCGTCGCGTCCGTGGGCGTGAAGGCCGTCGTGGAGATGTTCCTCTTCCTGGCGCTGATCCTGGTCGGGGTGCTGTACGCGTGGCGTGAGGGGGCGCTGCGGTGGGCCTGAGAGCGTTCGCGGCTCGTCGTCCGCGCCCGCGCCCGTTCGTCGTGTCGGCGGCGGACGGGACGGGCGACAGGGTGCGGGTCGAGGCCGAGCTGCGGCGGCGCGGGTGGCGGGCCGCGCTCTCGCCCGCCGAGACGGGGACGCTCGTGGTGTGCGGCGATCCGGGGGCGGAGCTGGCGGAGGCCATCGACGCCGTGTGGCGGGACATGCCGGAGCCGCGCGTCCGGGCCTCGGCGGACCTGGTCGGGGTAGGGGGCACTGTCGGGGTGGGGGGCGCTGATGGTTCGCGGCCGCCGTGGGGACTCGACGAGGTCTCCATGGCCGATCGGGCGGACGATCGGGACGGGCTGCGGCTCGACGTCCTGCACGTGCCGCTCGGGCCCGTGCTGGCGTACTGGCCCGCGGGGTTGCGGGTCGACCTGACGTTGCAGGGCGACGTCGTCCAGGCGGCCGAGGCCACCGCGGTCGACACGGCGGACGGCTCGTTCTGGGACCGTGACGACGGGATGGCGCGGTGGGCGGCGTGCCGTCTCGACAGCGTGTCCCGGCTGCTGCGCGTCGCGGGGTGGGAGGCGGCGGGCGAGCGCGCGGCGGTGCTGAGGGACGAGGCGCTGGCGGGCGTCCCGGACGAGGTGCTGGCGAAGCGGTTCCTTCCGTTCGCGCGGAGGGTCGGCCGGTCGCGGGCACTGCGATGGATGACGCGGGACGTCGGGGACGTGTGGCCCCGGCTGGACGAGTGGCTGCGTGACATCGGAACCGCATTGGACGGGCAGCCCGGTCGGCAGGCTCCCGGGCGGGCCGGTGGCCGGGCCGGTGGGCGGGCTGGTGGGCAGGCCGGTGGGCTGGATGGTCGCGGGCGCGGGGCGTGGCGTGAGGCGCTGGCGGTGTTGCCCTCGCTGCTCGAAGGGGCCGGGCTGGCGGAGGCGCGGCTGATCGTCGCCGGTCTCGATCCCGATCTCGGGGCGGCCGGTGATGGTTGAGGTGCTGGTGCTGGGCGTGCTGGCGGTGGGGGCCGCGTCGCTGAACGCGGCGTTCGCGGGACGTCCCGCCGAGCCGTTCCACGAGGTGGTGCGGCTGCTGACCCTGCAGCGGCGCGTCACCGCCCGGGCCGACCTGCTGCTGGCCAGGATCGGGGTGATCTCGCTGCCGGTGGCGGCGGCGCTCGCGGCGCTCGTGGTGCCGTTCGGGGACCGGGCCGCGGTGGACACGTCGATCGGGGTCGTCTGGTTCAACGCGATGGAGGTGGTGGCGTGGGCGTCGGTGTGGCTCGCCGGATGGGGCGCCAACTCGGCGTACGCGCTGGTCGGCGGGTACCGGTTCATCGCGCAGGGGCTCGCGTACGAGCTGCCGCACATGTTCGCGCTCATCACGGCGGCGCTGGCCGCGCACTCGCTCGACCTTCGCGCCATCGGGGAGGCGCAGGACGGGCTCTGGTACGCGGTCTGGATGCCGGTGGCGTTCGCCGTCTACCTGATGTCCGCGCTGGCCATGGCGTTCTGGGGGCCGTTCGGGCATCCGGTGGGCGATGACCTGGCGGGCGGCGCGGCACTGGAGCTGCCCGGGCCGGACCGGGTGCTCTTCCTGGCGGGACGCTACGGGCTGCTGACGGTGTCGGCCGCCGTCGCGGTCCCGCTGTTCCTCGGTGGCGGGGACGGGCCGCTGCTGCCGGGGTGGCTGTGGTCGGGGGTGAAGGCGTGCGCCGTCCTGGCCCTGCTGGTGTGGACGCGGCAACGCCTGCCGGTGCTGCGCATGGACCGGTTCATGACCGTCGCGTGGACGGTGCTGATCCCCGC
Organism: Actinomadura sp. 9N215; assembly: GCF_044326345.1. NCBI lineage: Bacteria > Bacillati > Actinomycetota > Actinomycetes > Streptosporangiales > Thermomonosporaceae > Actinomadura > Actinomadura sp. 9N215. The sequence goes on from NZ_JBIRBA010000023.1 coordinate 98,127, forward strand.
CACGCTGCTGCAGATGCTCGTCGTCGGAATCGTCGTCGTGTGAGGAGGAGCGGGGAGTGATGGAGGACGCCGGGTTCTGGGTGCTCGCCGTGGCGGCGGTCGGGTTCGGCGCCGCGGTGTTCGCCGTCGACTCGATGGCGCGGGCGACGTTCGCGCTGCTCGCGTCCTTCCTCTGCGTCGGGGGCGAGCTGCTGCTGATCGGGCTGCGCTATCTCGGGGCGCTGGTCGTGCTGATGATGATCATGGAGATGCTGGTGATGGTCGTCTTCATGGTCATGTACATGATGAACCCGGCCGGGCTGATGCCGATGACGATGGTCCACAACGCGCGGGGCGCGGCCGTCATCGCGGGCGGCGCGTTCGCGGCGCTGGCGGCGGGGATCTTCGCGGTGCCGTGGCCCGAGCGGGACGGACGGCCGCCGCGCGACCCGGCGTTCGCGCTCGGAGAGTCGATCATGGGGCCGAAGATGCTGGTCATGATGGTGATCGGCATCGCCATCCTGGCCACCATGATCGCGACCGTGGCGCTGGCGACCCAGCACGGCCGCTACGACGGAGGCCGCACCGATGCAGGCCGCACCGATGCAGGCCGCCATGCCGGGGGTCGCGATGACGCTTGAGGCGTTTCTGCTGCTGGCCGCCGCGCTGTTCTGCGTCGGGCTGTTCGGCGCGCTGTCGCAGCAGTCGATCGTGATGCTGATGATGGGCCTCGAACTGATGGTCAACGGGGTGATCGTCGCGGCCGCCGGGTTCTGGCGCTGGGTGTCGCCCGGGTCGGCGGACGGGCAGGTCCTCGTCCTGGTCGCTGTCACGGCGATGGCGCTGGAGATGGCGATGGGGTTCGCCGTCGTCACCGCGCTGTTCCGGGCGCGGGAGGTCGACCTGACCGATGACGCTGGAGATCTCAAGGGATGATCCCGGGGTGGGGGAGCGGGCTTGCGGTGGACGGGTTGTCCGCCGTCCTTCTCGTGACCCTGGGCGTGGTGCTCGTCGCGGTGCTCGCCTACGCGGCGGGGGACGGGTACGGCGCCCGCTTCCACGTCCTGATGCTGCTGTTCGCGGCGGCGATGGCCGTCACGGTCACCGCGTCCGACCTGCTGCTGTTGCTGATGGGCTGGGAGGTCATGGGCGCGATGTCGTACGCGCTCATCGGGTACGCGTGGCCGGACGCGGAACGGGTCCGGTCGGCGGACATCGCCTTCCTCACGACCCGCGCCGCCGACATGGGCCTCTACACGGCGGCGGGTTTCGCCGTCGCGGGAGCCCATTCGCTGCGGCTCGACGCGCTGGCGCAGGCCGACGCGCCCTGGCGGGACCTGATCGCGGCCGGTGTCGTGGTGTCGGCGCTGGGGAAGTCGGCGCAGCTTCCGTTCTCGTTTTGGCTGTCGCGGGCCATGGCGGGGCCGACGCCGGTGTCGGCACTGCTGCACTCGGCGACAATGGTGGTCGCCGGGGCCTACCTGTTGCTCCGCCTGCGTCCGCTGCTGGACGCCACCGGGTGGGCCGCCACGGCGGTGAGCTGGGCGGGTGCGCTGACCGCGCTGCTGCTGGGTGCGGTGGCGCTCGCGCAGCGGGACCTCAAGCAGCTCCTCGCGGCGTCCACGTGCGCGCAGATCGGCTTCATGGTGCTGGGCGCGGGAGCCGGGTCGGTGGACGGCGCCGCGGCGCAGCTCGTCGCGCACGCCGCGGTGAAGAGCCTGCTGTTCCTGTGCGCGGGGGTGTGGCTGACCAGGCGCGGGAGCGACCGGCTGGTCGACGTCACGTTCGGGGTCGGGGCGATCGCGCTGGCCGGGGTGCCGCCGCTGTCCTTGTGGGTGACCAAGGACGGGGTGCTGGCGGATGTCGGTGAACGGTCGTCCGCGCTGCTCGCGGTGGGGTTCGCGGCGTCCGTCCTCTCGGCCGCCTATGCGGGTAAGGCGCTGCTGCGTCTGCTTCGTCCGGCCGAGCCGGGCGTCCGGGTGCCTTTGTCGCAGCGGATTCCGCTGGCGGGGCTGGCGGTGGCGGCGGCCGGGCTCGGGGTGCTCGGCGTATCCGGTGTCCCGGGGTTGCCGGGCGGGATGGAGTTTCACGCTTGGGAGCTCGTCCTGTCCGGGGTGGTCGCGGTCGTGACGGCGGGTGCGGTCGTGGTGGCGCGGCGGGTTCCGGAGCCGGGTTGGGCCCTCGACTGGCTCTGGCTGGAGCGTGCGGTGATGGTCGTGGTCGTCCGTCCCGTGTTCGGTGCCGCGCGGGCCCTGGCGTGGTTCGACGATCAGGTCGTGGACGGCGCCGTCCGGGGCGTCGCCCGAGCCGGACGGTGGACCGCCGGGCTCACCGGACGCCGCGTCGAGATCCGCGTGGACGGTCTCGTCAGCCTGGTCGGACGCGCCGCCCGGGGCCTCGCCGTGCTGGCCCGCCGTCCGCAGACGGGGCAGCTGCACATGTACTTCGCGCAGGCCGCGGTGGTGCTCGCGGTTCTCGCCGTCGTCGCCGTCCTGGCGGGGTGAGCCGTGCTCACACTGGTGATCTTCCTGCCGCTGGCCGTCGCGCTCGCGCTGCCCGCCGTCCCGCGCCGCGCCGTGACCTGGACGTGGATGGGCGCGAGCGTCGTCGAACTCGCCCTGGTCGTGGCGATGTGGGTCGCGCACGGCACGGGCGGCGGGGTGTCGTTCGAGACGAACGCGCGGTGGATACCGTCCGTCCGGGCCGGTTACCACGTCGGCGTGGACGGCCTGTCCCTGCCGCTCCTCGCGCTGACCACCGTGCTGTTCACCGCGTGCGCCGTGTACTCGCTGCGGCAGACGCACCGGGTGCGGGAGCTCGCGGCGCTGTTCCTGTTCCTGGAGACGGTGTGCCTCGGGCTGTTCGCCGCCCTCGACCTGCTGCTGTTCTTCGTGTTCTTCGACCTGTCGATCGTCGGCATGTACTTCGTGATCCTGCTGTGGGGGCACGAGGACAGGGCGCGGTCGGCGCTGAAGTTCTTCCTCTACACGTTCCTGGGGTCGCTGGTCCTGCTGCTCGGGTTCATCGGCCTCTACCTGGGCGCGGACCCGCACACGTTCGACATGGCGGAGCTGACCCGCGCGCCGCCGTTCGCCGGGTCGCCGGGCCTGGCCGGGCTGACGCTCCTCGCGGTCGGGATCGGGCTCGGGATCAAGACGCCGGTCGTCCCGTTCCACACCTGGCTGCCGCCCGCGCACACCGACGCGCCCGCCGCCGGGTCGGCGATCCTGGCCGGGGTCATGCTGAAGATGGGCACGTACGGGCTGGTCCGGATCGCGATGCCGATGCTGCCGGACGCCTGGCGCCGCTACGCGCCGGTGATCCTGGTCGTCGGGCTGGTGAGCGTCCTGTACGGGGCGCTGGTCGCGCTCGCTCAGGACAATGTGAAACGGCTCGTCGCGTACACGTCCGTGAACCACATGGGGTACATCGTGCTGGCGCTGGGCGCGGCCGGGTACGCGTCCGGCGGCGATGGTGGAGGCGACGTGGACGCGCGACGGCTCGCGGTGACCGGCGCGGTGACGCAGATGGTCAGCCACGGGCTTGTGACCGGCGCGCTGTTCCTGCTGTGCGGGGTGCTCCACGACCGGGCGGGCAGCTACGACCTCGCACGGTTCGGCGGCATCGCGCGCCGCGCGCCCGTCTACGCGTCCCTGTTCGCGGTGGCCGCGTTCGCCTCGCTGGGGCTCCCAGGCCTGTCCGGGTTCATCGCCGAGTTCCAGATCTTCGCCGGGACGATCGGGACCGGCGCCACGGCCACGGCCGTCACCGGCGCGCTCGCCGTCCTCGGGATCCTCGTCACGGCGGCGCTGTTCCTGCGCGTCCTGCACACGGCGGTGCTCGGCCCGCCCGGCGAGCTGACGCCGCGCGTCACGGACGTCCGGCGGCCCGAGCTGGCGGCGCTCGTCCCGCTGCTGGCGCTGTCGCTGCTGGTCGGCGTCGCGCCGCGCGTCCTGCTCGACACGATCGAGCCGCTGTCGGCGGCCGTGGCAGGCCTGGTCGGCCGCTGATGATGAACGAGAACCCCGCCGACCTCGCGCCCGAGCTCTGCGTGCTGATCGCCGCCGTGCTCGGCCTGGTCAACGGGCTGTTCCTGCCGCGGGCGCGGCAGTGGCGGGTCGCGGTGATCTGCGCGGCCGGGCTCGTCGCCGGGCTGGCCGCCGCGGGCGTCGCCGCGACCCGCGCCGACCTGATGGCGTTCGACGCGTTCATGATCGACCCCGTCACGCACGTCACCCGGATCACCGTGCTCGGCGCGACGCTCCTCGTCGTCGCCCTGGCCGCCGGGCAGGTGCGGGACCATCCGCGGGAGAGCGAGCACTACGTCCTGATCCTGCTGTCGGCGCTCGGGACGATCGTGCTCGGCGCGACGTCCGACCTGCTGGTGCTGGTCGCCGCGTACCTGCTGGCGAGCATCCCCGCGTACGCGCTCGCCGGGTTCGGCAAGGACGCGCCGGGCACCGAGGCCGCGCTGAAGTACTACCTGATGGGGGCGCTGCTCGGCGTCCTGATGCTCGGCGGCGTCACGCTGCTGTACGGCGTCGGGCGCGGCACGGCGTACCCGACGCTGCGCACCGCGTTCGCGGACGCTCCGGCGGGGGCGGTGGCGCTCGGGGTCGTCGCGCTGCTGGCCGGGCTGCTGTTCAAGGCGGGCGCCGTCCCCGGGCACTTCTGGGTCCCGGACGTGACCGAGGGCGCGCCGCCCGCCGTCGCCGCGTACGTCACCACCGTCCCGAAGATCGGCGCCGTCGCCGCGCTGTACCGGTTCGGCGCCGAGACGCTGCCGGACGGCTGGGCGGCGCTCGTCGCCGTGATCGCCGCCGCCACGATGACGCTGGGCAACCTCGCCGCCTTCGGGCAGGACAACGTCCGGCGGCTGCTGGCGTACTCGACCGTCGGCCAGGCCGGATACCTGCTGGTCCCGGTCGCCATGGCCGGGCGGACGGACCTCGCGCAGCCCGCGGTCCTCTACTACGTCGCCGCGTACGCCGTGACGAACGCGGGCGCGTTCGCCGTCGTCCTCGCCGTGCGGCGCGACGACCTGGCCGGGTACACGGGCCTGCTGCGGGGCTCGCCGCTGGTCGGGCTCTCGCTGGTGGTGTGCCTGCTCGGCCTCGTCGGGACGCCCCCGACCGCCGTGTTCGTCGGGAAGGTCCTGATGTTCGGCGCCGCGCTGGACGGCGGCCACGCCTGGCTCGCCGTGGTCGCGGCCGCCAACACGGTCGCGAGCGTCTTCTACTACTTGCGGTGGATCGTCCCGCTGTTCGGACGGCGGTCCCCGGACGCCCCACCGCTCCGCCTCGCACGCGGCGCCTCGGCGGTGGCGGTGGTGGCCGCGGTTTTCTCTGTCGCGCTGGGCATCGGGAGCGGCATCGCCCTCACCGCCCCCTGACGCGCTACTTGGCGAGTTCCGCTGTGAGTTTGTCCAGCCAGTCGCCGGTGCCCTGCTCGCGCCAGCTCGGCGCCTCCCGGCCGTCCAGGAACGTGCCCTGTTCGGTGAGGACGAGTCGCGTTCCGTCCGCGGCCGCCTCGAACTGGACGGTCGTGATCGACACCGTGGTCGGCTGGTCGTCGGCGAAGAGCGTGGTCGAGTAGACGATCCGCTCGTCCGGGACGATGTCGTGGTACAGCGACTCGACCCGCAGCGTGGGCTCGCCGTCCTTGCCGTGGTGCAGGAGCGATTCCCTGCCGCTGGTACGGAAGTCGAGGACGTGTTCGTCGCCGGGAAGGACGAACCAGCGGGCCTTGGACGCGGGATCGGCCCAAGCGGCGAACACCCGCGCGGGCGCTGCCTCCGGGTAGTCGCGCTCCAGCGTGAACGTCGAGTGCAGGACGGGATGCTCGGTCATGACGGTGCTCCTTCGCTTTTCTCATGCGGCTTCTCATCGGGGCCAGTGAGGCCAGTGGGGCCAGTGGGGCCTTCGGCGAGGACGTCGCCGAGGCGGTCGAGGCGGTTCTCCCAGGCGGTGCGCTGGCGGCGCAGCCAGTCCTCGGCCGTCCGGAGGCCCGCGGGGTCGAGGCGGCAGGTGCGGACGCGTCCGGCCTTCTCCGACCGGACCAGCCCGGCGGCCTCCAGAACCTGGAGGTGCTGCACCACCGCCGGCAGCGACATGGGCAGCGGGCGTGCGAGCTCGCTGACCGACGCCGGGCCGAGGGTCAGCCGCTCCACGATCGCCCGCCGCGTCGGGTCGGCGACGGCGTGGAACACCCGGTCCGGGACCTCCTCATGGTTAAGCACATCCTTAACTGTAGGTGCGGCCAGGACATCAGTCAAGGAAATGCTTAAGTAACGTTGCGTATCGGTCACTATGATTTCCGTATGGATGATCTGGTGCGGCTGGCCGCGCGGGCCCACAAGCTGCTGAGCGCCGCGTCCGACGCGGCGATGAGCAGGCACGGCGTGCGCGTCGGGCAGAACCTCGTCCTGGAGCTCCTGTGGGAGGAGGACGGCCTCACGCCCGGCGAGCTGGCGACGCGACTCGGGCTGACGACGCCGACTATCGTCAACACCGCCACCCGGATGGAGACCGCTGACCTCGTCGTCCGGCGGCGTGACCCGTCCGACGCGCGGCTCGTCCGGCTCTACCTGACCGACAAGGCGCGCGAGGCGCAGGTGCCCATAGAGGAAGAGCGGCGGCGACTGGAGGAGCGAGTCGCCGCCGCGCTGACGGAGGAGGAGCGGCACTGCGTCCGCAGCGCCCTGGAGAAGATCATCGACGAGCTGTCATAGCCGCGTCCTGCGCGTTGTGCGCGGCCTGCGCACCGTGTGCGCCGTGCGGGTCCGGGGCGTCCTGGAAGCGGGGTGCGCGCATGTTGACCAGGCTGTCCAGCTTGTGGACGCGCTCGTCGTGCCCGATCTGGCGGAGCAGGTCCGCGACGGACGCGTACTCGCCGTACTCGGCGGCGTACGTCGACGGCGCCGGGACGTCCTCCAGCTCCGGATGCTCGGCCACGTAGGACATGTACTCGTGCTCGGCGTGGTCCTCGAAGTCGGCGTTCAGCCGGTAGCTCAGCTCGGGCCGCACCAGGAACAGCAGCCAGGACACGTGGTAGTAGAAGAACGCCACGAGCCACGGCGCCAGCCGGTGCAGGACGAACGACTGCCTCGCCCCGTCCCGCTGGACGATGTCCTGGAGGATCAGCAGGTGCCACTGCTCGTTGTCCTGCTCCTCGCGGGTCTCCACGATCCGCTCGTAGACGCGCTTGGCGAGCGCTGAACGGCGCCGGTGCCGCGACATCGAGAGGTAGCCCATCCGCTCCCACGCCTGGTACGGGACGCGGGCGATGAACTCCAGCATCGTGAATTTCACGAGCGTGCGCTCGCGGCCGTAGACCAGGTCCATCTGCTTGAACAGCATCCGGGCGAGGAACCCGTACTTCAGGCGCGGGGTTTCGAGGGTCTCGATCTGCGCGGCGCGCAGCTCCACGGGCGACAGCTTCGGCGGCCCGGCGTGGGCGGAGGAGGGGGCGGCGGTCGGACGGATGAGGGTCTGCGTCGTGTTCGTCATGCCGATGATGCTGCGTGTACGGCATGGGGCCCGGCATCGGCCGCGGAGAGACACATGATCTACGGCCGTCCGATCAGGCCCGCCCCCTCCCGGTACCGCCCCGGGCGTAGGGGACGACCCTGAGGCGGACTAAGGGGCGTACTCGCGACCGGTGCCCTCAGGGTCCGTCGTGCCGTCGAACCATTCGCCGGTGGAACGGGTCCGCGGCGGCTCGACCGGCCACGTCGGCACGCTCCGCGGATGGGGCGCGCGCTCGACCTGCCGCGCCCGGATCCGTTCCCGCAGGGCCGCGTCGACGCGCATCTCGTCCTCGGTCGGCGCCATCGCGATGATCGCCAGCATGATGATCGACACGACGCCGATGCCGCCGATGAGCGGCATCAGGAAGTCGGTGGCGATCGCTCCGGTGGGAGCCGCCATCTCCTCGTGGACGGTGACGCGCATCGCCGCCATGCCGGTGTAGTGCATCCCGGTCACCGCGACGCCCATGATCAGCGCGGCCCCGGCCGTCGCCCACCCGCCCCGGATGCTCAGCGCGAACCACAGCGCCACGGACGCCGCCACCACGGCGATCGCCACCGACAGCGCCACCAGGCCGGACCGGTAACTGACATGCCCGGACATGTTCATGGCCGCCATGCCCATGTAGTGCATGCTCGCCACGCCGACGCCCATGATGACGCCGCCGGTCACGATCGAGCCGGGGCCCGCGGTCCCGAACCCGACGATGAACAGCCCGATCGCGACCACCACGACGGCGACGGCGCAGCTCAGCATCGTGAGCGGCACGTCGTAGCGGATCTCGGCGCCCGGGACGCTGAAGCCGAGCATCGCGATGAAGTGCATCACCCAGATCCCGGTACCGCCGATCGCCAGCGCCGCGAGGATCAGCCACGCGCCGCGCGAGCGGCCGGTGGAGCCCCGCGCCCGCGCCGTGGACAGCAGTCCGAGCAGGGAACCTGTGACGGACATGACGTAGGCCAGGGCCGGCGTCAGGAACCCGTAGGAAAAGTGATGGACCTCCGCCATGTGATCCCCCGATGTCTCATGTGGCGCGATCGGCGGCACAGCTTAACCGAATAATTTTCGCAAATCGGCCATGCGTGCTGGAAATGGCCACTGTCGGGCATCAGGCCGACCGATCGACGGCGACGCGCGTCGTCATCAGCATCAAACCGGAGGCGCGACACGAAGTTGGGACAGGTGAGGTACCAGTGATCAGGTGAGGAGGCCGTGGCGGTCGGCGAGGTCGAGGGCGGCCTGGGCGGCGGGTGCGAGGAGGTGGCGTTCGCGGCGGCCGACGTAGCGGTACTCGTCCACCTCGCCGGTCGCCGCCATCGCGCCCCGGTAGGACGCCGTGAAGCACGCCATCCGCACCTGGGCATGGCGGGGCTGGTCGTGGGCGGGCGCGCGGATCACGCCGAGCTCGCGGAACGTGGCCTCGTCCAGCTCCAGGTCCAGCTCCTCGCGGACCTCGCGGGACAGGGCCGACCAGTCGTCCTCGCCCGCCTCGCGCTTGCCGCCCGGGAGGTAGAGCAGGTCGCGCCCGCGGGACCGGACGGCGAGCAGCCGCCCGTCCGACACCTGGATCCACGCGACGACGTCGAGGTCTTCCACGGCGCTCAGGTCGAGGTCTTCCACGGCGGTCAGCCTGCCAGCCGGAGCGTGACGGCGGACGGTTCGCGCAGGCCGAAGCGGTCGGCGGCGGAGCCCTGGTTGACCGCCAGGCCCAGCTGTCCGGACGAGTCGACCCACAGGAGCGCCTCACCCGGGGCGACGTCCCCGAACGTCGCCTCGAACGTGATCCGGTTGGGGCGCCCGGCGCGGCCGGGGTGCGACAGCTCCAGCGGCGTGCCGTGCTTCAGCGGTCCGAAGGCGGTGTCGAGGTCGCCGGGGCCGGCGTTCAGGATCAGGCTGCCGAAGCGGTCGGTGTACAGGATCGGCGCGGTCAGCGCGGCCTCCCCGGCGGCGCCGCCGACGATCACGGGGGCCGGGACGTCCAGCGGCACAGGCTCGGCGGGCGCGCCGAGGTCGGCCACGTCGACGCCGGTGGCGAGGTGCGCGGCGGCGGGGGAGAAGACGTCGCGTCCGTGGAACGACGCCGACACGCCCGGCAGCCGGTACGCCGGGTTCTCCAGGAGGTGCGCCCGGACGGCGCCGCCCAGCGCCTCGGCGGCCGGGAGGAGTAGGCCGTTGTCGGGGCCGACCAGCACGTCCCCGCGGCCGGTCTCGACCGCGACGGGACGCCGCCGCGTGCCGACGCCCGGGTCGACGATCCCGACGTGCACGCCGACCGGCAGGTACGGCAGCGCCTGCCGGAGCAGCATCGCGCCCTCCGCGACCGCGTACGGCGTGATCTCGTCGGACAGGACGAGCACGGTCGCCGCCGGGGCGATGGAGTACACGACACCTGCGCAGATGCCGGTGTAGGCGGCGCCGAAGTCGGTGGCGAGGCTGACGAAAGGCCGGCTCCCGGGCATGAGCCGACCCTATCGGGGGTGCACGTATGCTCCGGGACGTGCGCGCCGAAGCCCTTGATCCCGTCCTGCTGCGGACGTTCGTCGCCGTCGCCGACCTCGGCTCGTTCACCGCCGCGGCCGCCGCCGAGGGCTACACGCAGTCCGCCGTGTCCCGGCAGATCGCCGCGCTGGAGGACGTGTGCGGCGTGGAACTGTTCGCGCGCGGGGCGCGCGGCGTCCGGCCGACCCCGGCCGGGGAGTACCTGCTGCCGCACGCGCGCGGCCTCCTCGACCGGCTCGCCGACACCGCCCGCGCCCTCGACGGCCTCCGCAGGCTCGACACCGGCACGCTGCGCCTCGGCGCGTTCCCCACGGCGAACGCGGCGCTCGTGCCGCGCGCGCTCGCCCGGTTCCGGGCCCGGCATCCGGGCGTCCGGCCGCTGCTGCGCGAGGGCATGACCGAGCGGCTGCTGCCCATGCTGGAGGCGGGCGACCTCGACATCGCCGTGGTCAGCACGCACAAGCACCCGTCCATCGCCGCCGACGACCTGGTCACGCTCGCCGACGACGCGCTCCTCGTCGCGCTGCCCAGCACCCACCCGCTCGCCGCCCGGCGGCGCGTGTCGCTCGCCGACCTGGCGGACGAGCCGTGGATCGTCGCCGACGACCCCGAGGCGGTCGCCACCATGCGCGCCCGCTGCGAGGTCGCCGGGTTCGTGCCGGAGACGCCGATACGGGCCGCCGAGTGGATCTCCAAGCTGGGCCTGGTCGCGGAGGGGTTCGGCGTCACGCTCGTCCCGGCGCTCGCGGGCGCGGCGGTGGCGCGGGACGGCGTCGTCCTGCGCGGCGTGGCCCCCGATCAGCCGCGCAGGACCGTGTACGCCGCGGTGGGACGGCACGCGCGCAGGTCCCCGGCCGTCACCGCGTTCCTGGCGGACCTGCGGGACGTGGCCGGAGACCTGCGGGACGTGGCCGGAGACTTGCCGGACGTGGCCGGGGACCCGCCGGACCTGGCCGCGGACCCGCGCCGCTAGCGCCCGGAAACGGGATCAGGCGCCCGGCACCGCGACGAGTTCCACCTCCAGCAGGGCGTCCGGGTGGAACAGCCGGGACACCTCGACGGTCGTGCTCACCGGGCGCAGGCCCTTGAGGAACGGCTCGCGGCCCGCGACGTAGTCCCCCAGCAGGTCGATGTTGGTGAGGAACGTCTGGATCTTGACGACGTCCGCGAAGCCCGCCCCGTGCGCGGCGAGGATCTTCTCGATGTAGCCGAACGTGACCTCCGCCTGGCGCTTCATGTCGCCCGGCGCGTCGATCTCGCCGTTCTCGTCCAGGGCGACCTGCCCCGAGACGTAGAGCAGCGGTCCCGGCGTCACCAGCGCGGTGTGAGAGTAGACCGGCCGCGGCGGCGGAGGGACGCTCTCGGGATTGTTGAACGTGACGCGCATCCGTGAATTCCTTCTCGGTATGTAGGTATGTCTGTCGGCAATTGGCGATACGACGCTAAGCGGCGGGCCGCTATGACACCAGCGAAGACTTCGCATGACCGGCATGCGGCCGCGGCATGGCTAAAGGATCAGCAGGACGACCGTCACGGCCAGCAGGATCGTCAGCGCGGCGGCGATCAGGACGGAGCCGGGGTCGGCCACACCGCCGCCCGCGGCCACGCCGCCGCCCGCGGCCACGCCGCCGCCCGCGGCCACGCCGCCGCCCGCGGCCACGCCGCCGCCCGCGGCCACGCCGCCGCCCGCGGGCAGGCTGCGCCGGCGGACGCGGAGGCTCACCCGGCTTCGGCGGAGTTGCAGCGCCGCGCCGCCGCAGACGACGGCCGCCGCGACCGCGGCGCCGGATGCCGACGGCGCGAGCCGCACGCACAGCAACCCCGCGCCGACCAGGGCGAGCGTGGTGCGGGACCAGGCCAGTGCCGTCCGCTCGGGCTGCGCGCCCGGATCCCAGAGCCTCATCGGGACGCCAGCGCCGCCACCAGCAGGACGATCGCGGCCGCCGCCAGCCCGTACGCCATGATCGGGGCGAGCGCGGGCGGCGGGAGCGTCTCGGCGCGGCGCAGGGCGCGCTCGGTGCGCAGCCAGCGGCGGAACGCGAGCGCCGCGACCAGCGCCCCGGCCACGGCGAACCCGACGGCGAGGATCTGCCGGAGCGGCGCCTCGACCAGGTCGTCGGCGAGCGCCAGCCCGATGCCGGCCGCGATCAGCGCCAGCGCCGTCCGGATCCACGCGAGGAACGTGCGCTCGTTGGCGAGCGAGAAACGGGGATCGGGGTCGGTGCCGTCGGCCAGCAGGCGCTCGGCCCACCTGCCGCCGCGGCGTCTCGGACGCTGGGTGGCGGTCATCGTCCATTCATATTAGGCGACCTAAGCGAATGCGTTTTCGCCGGGGGCGCGAATGGCGATTCCGACTTGATATCCCGGAATTGCCGGGTGACGATGCGGGCCGGGCGGCGGGCCACGCGGCGGGCCGCGGTTCGCCGGGGCTGGGTCAGGGCTTGCCGAAGCGGTGGGACGAGGCGTCCTCCTGGGCGAGCCGGTGCAGCGCGGTCAGCACCTGCTCGTACAGGATGGTCGAGACCAGCAGGGAGTGGACCGTCCTGGCGCGCGGCGTGCCGGCGGCGACCCGGCCGATCTCGTGCTCGGCGACCTCCTGCGCGGCGTTCACGTAGGGCCGCAGGTCGCGGAGGGTGATCGGGAAGCCGAGGCGGCGCAGCGCCACGAACGTGTGGGCGAGCAGGTCGCGGGCCGGGGCGCGGTCGCCGACGTCCCAGCCGAGCTCGCGGACGAGGGCGTCCACGTCCTGGCGGGCGGCGCGCCAGTGCGGGTCGTGCGGCGCGGCGACGTGCGGGCCGATCGCGTGCTGCGTGGTGGCGAACAGGTCGTGCAGGCTGACGCGGTCGTCCTCGATCGCGGCGATGATCTGCTGGATCGCCGACACCGGCAGGTCGCCGACCTCGCGGAGCGCGCTGATCAGCCGCAGCCGCTCCAGATGCCGGCCGTCGTACTCCGACCGCGTGGCGCTCACCGCCGAGCCCTTCGGGAGCAGGCCCTCCCGGATGTAGAACTTGATCGTCTGGACCGTGAGGCCGCTCCGATCGCTGAGCTCGGAGATCTGCACCGTCGCACCCCCTTTACCGGTGGTTAACGCTATCGGGGGCGACCAATTAGATACCGGCACTATCCAATTGGTGTCCGAGTTATGGGGGAACGTCGCATCAGGTCAGATAGGTCGCGCCGGCCCGGGCGGTGCGCCGGTCGGGCCGTGCTCGGGTCGGGGCGGCGCTTCGGTCGGGGGCGGCGCGTCGGTCAAGAGGTCGGGTCAGGACGCGGTGCGGCGCATGCCGTCCGAGATCTTCTCGGCGGCGGCGGCGACCGGGGCCGCGTGGAGGCGGCCGGGGGAGCGGGTCAGCCGTTCGAGGGGCCCGGACACCGAGACGGCGGCGATCACCCGTCCGGCGGCGCCGCGGATCGGGGCGGAGACCGAGCCGACGCCCTGCTCGCGCTCGCCGACGCTCTGCGCCCAGCCGCGGCGGCGGACGGACGCCAGCGTCGCCGCCTCGAACTTGGCGCCGCGCAGCCCGCGATGGAGCCGGTCGGGCTCCTCCCAGGCCAGCAGGATCTGCGCGGCCGAGCCCGCCGTCATCGGGAGCGCCGCGCCGACCGGGATGGTGTCGCGCAGGCCGCTGGTGCGCTCGGCGGCGGCCACGCAGACCCGGACGTCCCCCTGCCGGCGGAACAGCGAGGCGCTCTCGCCGGTGTGGTCGCGGAGCTGGGCCAGGACGGGCTGCGCGATCGCGAGCAGCCGGTCCTCGCCGGCCGCGACCGCGAGTTCGGCGAGCCGCGGGCCCAGGATGAAGCGTCCTTGCGTGTCCCGGTGGACGAGACGATGGTGCTCCAGCGCGACGGCCAGCCGGTGCGCGGTCGGACGGGCCAGCCCGGTCGTCTGGACGAGTTGTGCCAGCGACGCCGGCCCGGCTTCCAGCGCGTTCAGAACCAGAACGGCTTTGTCGAGCACGCCGACTCCGCTAGAGTTGTCCATGCCTTGATATTGCCGTCTCGTTATATGAGATGCAAGTCGGGCGACCGGACGATCGACACAGCGAGGTGGAGAAGCGATGGGCCGAACACTGGCCGAGAAGGTGTACGACACGCACGTCGTACGGCGCGCCGAGGGCGAACCGGACCTCCTCTACATCGACCTGCACCTGGTCCACGAGGTCACCAGCCCGCAGGCGTTCGACGGGCTGCGGATGGCGGGCCGCACCGTCCGCCGCCCCGACCTCACGATCGCCACCGAGGACCACAACGTCCCGACGACCGACCTGCTCAAGCCCATCGCCGACCCCGTCTCGCGCACCCAGGTCGAGACGCTGCGCAAGAACTGCTCCGACTTCGGCGTCCGGCTGCACCCGATGGGCGACGACGGGCAGGGCATCGTCCACGTCATCGGGCCGCAGCTCGGCCTGACCCAGCCCGGGATGACCGTCGTGTGCGGCGACTCGCACACGTCCACGCACGGCGCGTTCGGCGCCCTCGCGTTCGGCATCGGCACCAGCGAGGTCGAGCACGTCCTCGCCACGCAGACGCTGCCGCAGGTCCAGCCGAAGACCATGGCCGTCACCGTGGACGGCGCGCTGCCCGGCGGCGTCACCGCCAAGGACCTCATCCTCGCGATCATCGCGCGGATCGGCACCGGCGGCGGGCAGGGCCACATCATCGAGTACCGCGGCGAGGCCATCAGGTCGCTGTCGATGGAGGGCCGCATGACGGTCTGCAACATGTCCATCGAGGCGGGCGCCCGCGCCGGGATGATCGCACCCGACGAGACCACCTTCGAGTACCTGAAGGGCCGCCCGCACGCGCCGTCCGGCGACGACTGGGACAAGGCCGTCGAGTACTGGACGTCCCTGCGCACCGACGACGACGCGGTCTTCGACAAGGAGGTCGTGATCGACGCGACCGAGCTGACCCCGTTCGTCACCTGGGGGACCAACCCGGGCCAGGGGCTGCCGCTCGGCGAGTCCGTGCCCGACCCCGCGTCCTACGACGACCCGGTCAAGCGGCAGAACGCCGAACGCGCCCTGGAGTACATGGGCCTCACCGCCGGGACGCCGCTGCGCGACATCGCGGTCGACACCGTCTTCGTCGGCTCCTGCACCAACGGCCGCATCGAGGACCTGCGCGCCGTCGCCGGCGTCCTCGACGGCCGCAGGGTCGCCGACGGCGTCCGCATGCTGGTCGTCCCCGGCTCCATGAAGGTCAAGAAGCAGGCCGAGGCCGAGGGCCTGGACGAGGTCATCTCCGCGTCCGGCGCCGAATGGCGCGAGGCGGGCTGCTCGATGTGCCTGGCGATGAACCCCGACAAGCTCACGCCCGGCGAGCGCAGCGCGTCCACGTCCAACCGCAACTTCGAGGGCCGGCAGGGCCCCGGCGGCCGCACCCACCTGGTGTCGCCCGCCGTCGCCGCCGCCACCGCCGTCACCGGCCGCCTCACGGCGCCCGCCGACCTCTGAGGAATCGAGCCATGGAAGCGTTCACCACCTACACCGGGCGCGCCGTGCCGCTGCGCCGCAGCAACGTCGACACCGACCAGATCATCCCGGCCGTCTGGCTGAAGCAGGTCAGCCGCACCGGATTCGACCAGGGCCTGTTCTCCGCCTGGCGCGAGGACCCGGACTTCGTCCTGAACCAGCCCGAGTACGACGGCGCGGGCATCCTCGTCGCCGGGCCCGACTTCGGCACCGGATCGTCCCGCGAGCACGCCGTCTGGGCGCTGCAGCAGTACGGCTTCCGCGTCGTCGTCGCGGCGCGCTTCGGGGACATCTTCCGCAACAACTCCACGAAGATGGGCCTGCTGCCCGTCGTCCTCCCCGGCGAGCGGGTCGACGACCTCCAGACGCGCGTCGAGAAGGACCCCGCCCTGGAGATCACCGTCGACCTGGAGAACCGCGAGGTCCGCTGGGACGGCGAGACCGCGCCCTTCGAGCTCGACGACTACACCCGCTGGCGCCTCATGGAGGGCCTGGACGACATCGGCCTCACCCTCCGCCACGCCGACGCGATCACCGACTTCGAGACCACCCGCCGCCCCTGGCTCCCCACGACGGTCTAGAGCCACGGCAAAGGCCGTTCACGGCTTCTACGCCCCCGGATGGACGGACGGGAACCGCGAGCAGGGACAATTCCCTTAGTGCGAAGACCCGTTCGACCGTTCGGAGGACGTATTGACGTCGGTCCCGTGGGCCGGTCCCGAGTGGGACGACCCTGCGTTGACCCAGCTCGCGCGTCAGTTGCGTGACGCTCACCGGGCCGTCGCGCCGCTGCCGGCGCCGGCCAGGCGGCGGCTGATCCGGCACCTGCTGGCGATCACCGATCTGGCCAAAAGGGACCCCGGACTGGCCGCCCGCAGGCTGGAGACGTTCCTCGCCGATTTCCACGAGACCCCCGACGTCGGTTAGCGTGCGCAGTGGCCGGATCCGGTCCGGTCACCCGGCGAGACGGGGGCGAGGCCGACAAAAACGCCAGCGACACGCCAACTCGTGCGTGCAGGTGATTGTGTCCATGCTGAGGGTCCCTTAGTTTCGTTCGGGCAAGGGGGGAACTAGAGGAGTAACCCATGAACAAGCGTGAGCTGGTCGACACCATCTCAGACCGGCTGGGCAGCAAGAAGGCCGCAGCCGAGGCTCTCGACGCCATCCTGGAGGCGATCCAGAACGCCGTCGCGAAGGGCGACAAGGTCGCGATCACCGGGTTCGGTTCGTTCGAGAAGGCCGACCGGCCTGCCCGTACGGCCCGCAACCCGGCAACGGGCAAGCCCATCCAGGTTCCCGCGACGTCCGTGCCGAAGTTCAAGCCCGGCGCGGACTTCAAGAACCTGGTGGCCGGCAACAAGTAGCCTCACCGCGACAGCGCCCGGGACCGTGCCCGCACGGATCCGGGCGCTGTCGCATGTCGCGCCCCCGCCTTACGGGGACGGGAGCGGGAACGTCGAGAGCGTCACCACCGAGACCCTCTCGCCGGCCATCGCGAGGTTCACGCGCTGGCCGAAGCGCAGCAGCCGCAGGCCGCCCGCCGCGAACGCGTCCGCGTCGAACGGCAGCTCCGTCCCGTCGTCGAGCAGCACGCTGCCCGAACGGGACTCCGCGTCGAACTCCTTCACCGTGCCCTGCATACTCAAGACCCTAGGCATACCCAAGCCCCTAGGCATACCCGGACCTCTAGGCGAGCGCGGGGAGCCTGGCGGCGACGGCGGTGGTCCTGGGCCCGGCGCCGAGCGTCAGCGCGGCGCGGAGGTCGTCGAGGGTGTCGACGTCGCGCCGGACGGTGTCGGTGCCGTCCAGCAGGAGCTCGCGGGCGCCGCGGGCGCGGTGCGCGGCGCGGGAGTCGCCGCCGAACGCGGGCGCGAACGGGACGCCGGGACCCGCCGTGTACAGGGTGGTGCCGGTGCCCGCCGCGTCCGGCACGAACGCCTCGGGCGCCGCGGCGGCCGCGTCGAGGACGCGGGCGAGTTCAAGGGGACGCAAAGCGGGCAGGTCGGCGGAGAGCGCACCGACACCGGCCGCCACGCCCGCCTCCGCGGCGAGCTCGCGGCCCCGGTGGGCGCCGTGGACGAGCGCCGGGTTCAGCCCGGCGTCCGGGACGTCGGGCACGACGCGGGCGCCGAGCGCGGCCAGCTCGGCGGCGGGAAGGGGGTCGTCTGTGACGACGATCACGGTGCGGACCCGGTCACAGCGCAGCGCAGCCGCGACCGTGTCGGCCGCCACGGCGAGCGCCAGCGACTCGCGGTGCGGGCCCGCGGCCGGCGAAAGGCGCGTCTTCGCCCGAGCCAGCACCTTGACCGGCACGACGAGCGACCACTGGGAGTGCTCTGCGGTAGACATGGCAACTCGACACTATGCGCACGCAACCGCGACACTTGAGGACACCCCGCGTTCACGTGGGGGACGGGAGGGGAGGGAGACGGGGATGGGCCACGCGTATTCGCCGGGCTGGCGGAAGCTCACGATCGTCATCCTGCGGCCGCTGCTGTTCGGCCTGCTGAAACGCGACTGGCGGGGCCGGCGCAACGTGCCGGGCGAAGGCGGCGTCATCATCGCCGCCAACCACCTCTCCGAGGCCGACCCGCTCGCGCTCGCGCACTTCGTCAGCGCGTCCGGCCGCTTTCCGGTCTTCCTGGCCAAGTCGACGCTCTTCGACGTGCGGTTCGTCGGGAACGTCCTGCGCGGCACCGGCCAGATCCCCGTCCACCGCGACCATGAGGACGCCGCCCGCGCGCTGGAGGACGCCGAGAAGGCCCTGCTGGACGGCGAGTGCCTCGTGTTCTATCCCGAGGGCAGCTGCACCCGCGACCCCGAGCTGTGGCCCATGACCGGGCAGACCGGCGTGGCGCGGATGGCGCTGAAGACCGGCGCGAAGGTCGTCCCGGTGGCGAACTGGGGCGCGCACGAGCTGATGCCGTACAAGAAGGCCGAGCAGACGGGCCTCGCGGGCAGCCTGAAGAAGGGGTTCCACCCGTTCCCGCGCAAGACGATGAAGGTGGTCGCCGGGCCGCCCGTCGACCTGTCGGAGTACGCGGGCCGGCCGCTCAGCCGGGAGACGCTGCGTGCCGCCACCGACGCCGTCATGGCCGCGATCGTCGGCCTGCTCGCCGAGCTGCGCGGCCAGGAGCCGCCGAAGGAGCGCTACGACCACCACCGCGTCCTGGAGGAGCGCCGCCGCGCCGCCGCCACGCGTCCGGCGGCGCGTCCGGCGGGGTCCGCCGAGCCGAAGGCGGACGGCTCGTGACGTACCGCACCGCGGTGATGGGGGCCGGGTCCTGGGGGACGACGTTCACCAAGCTGCTCACCGACGCGGGCGGCGACGTCGTGCTGTGGGGCCGCCGCGGCGAGGTCGTCGAGGCCGTCAACGAGCGGCACGAGAACCCCGACTACCTGCCCGGCGTCATGCTGCCCGAGACCGTCCGCGCGACCACCGACCCGGCCGAGGCGCTCCGCGGCGCCGACTTCGTCGCGCTGGCCGTCCCGGCGCAGACCCTGCGGCGGAACCTCGCCGCGTGGGTGCCGCTGCTGCCGCCGGACACGGTGCTCGTCAGCCTGATGAAGGGCGTCGAGCTCGGCACGTCCCGGCGGATGTCGGAGGTCATCGGCGAGGTCGCGAACGTCCCCGGGGAGCGCGTCGGGGTGTTCTGCGGGCCGAACCTGGCCCGCGAGGTCGCCGGCGGGGAGCCGGGCGCGGCCGTCGCCGCCTGCGTGGACGACGACGCCGCGCAGCGCCTCCAGACCGCGACGATGACGCCGTACTTCCGCGTCTACACGACCACCGACGTCGTCGGCTGCGAGCTTGGCGGCGCGGTGAAGAACATCGTCGCGCTGTGCGTCGGCATGGCGGCCGGGCTCGGGTTCGGCGCCACGACGCAGGCGATGCTGATGACCCGCGGGCTCGCCGAGATCGCCAGGCTCGGCGCCGCGCTCGGCGCCGACGAGCACACCTTCGCCGGGCTCGCCGGGATGGGCGACCTCGTCGGGACGTGCATGTCACCGCTGTCGCGCAACCGGACGTTCGGCGAGAACCTGGGCCGCGGCATGACGCTGGACGAGGTCGTCGCCGTCACCAAGCAGACCGCGGAGGGCGTCAAGTCGTCCGAGGCGGTGCTGGGGCTGGCCCGCAAGCACAACGTGGAGATGCCGATCACCGAGGCGGTCACCGCCGTCCTGCACCACGGCATGCCGATCAAGGAGGCGGCCATCTCGCTGATCTCCCGCTCCCCGAAGCCGGAGCGCTACGGGGTGTGACGGGGCCATGCCGCGGGTCCGACGTGATCGGCGCCGGTTCGACGTGATCGGCGCGCCTGACCGCTCGTGGCCGGCCCCGGCTGATCGGCGGTAGGGTCGGGCCTCATGTCCCAGGCTTCAAGGATCCGCGTGGCCGTCGTCTTCGGCGGACGCAGCTCGGAGCACGCGATCTCCTGCGTCACCGCGGGGGCCGTCATGGCCGCCATCGACCGGGACCGGTACGAGGTGGTGCCGATCGGCATCGCCCGCGACGGCCGCTGGGTGCTGCCGCCCGGCGACCTGCGGCTCGCGATCGAGGACGGCCGGCTGCCGGAGGTGACCGGGTCCGGCGGCGTCCTCGCGCTGCCGTTCGACCCCGAAGACCGCGGCCTGATGGTCGTCGGGCAGGGCAAGGTCCCCGAGCGGCTCGGCGACGTCGACGTGGTGCTGCCGCTGCTGCACGGCCCCTACGGCGAGGACGGCACCATCCAGGGCATGCTCGACCTGGCCGGGGTCCGGTACGTCGGCGCCGGGGTGCTGGCCAGCGCGGTCGGCATGGACAAGGGGTTCATGAAGCTCGTCTGGCAGGCGCGCGGGCTGCCCGTCGGCCGTTACGTCCTGGTCGGCGACCGGGAGTGGCGGCGCGAGCGCAAGCGCAAGATCGACGAGATCAAGGAGCTGGGGCTCGCGGACGGGCGGCCGGTGTTCGTCAAGCCGTCCCGCGCCGGGTCCAGCATGGGCATCAGCCGCGTCACCGACGAGGCCGACCTGGAGGCCGCCGTGGACGCGGCCCGCGAGCACGACCCGAAGGTCATCGTGGAGGCCGCGGTCGACGGCCGCGAGATCGAGTGCGGCGTCCTGCAGGGCCTCGACGACGGCCCCGCCGAGGCGAGCCTGCCCGCCGAGGTGCTGATGGCGGGCGGCCACGACTTCTACGACTTCGAGACCAAGTACCTCGACGGCGCCACCCGCATGGCGATCCCGCCGGACCTCCCGCCCGCCGCGATCGACGAGGTCCGCCGCCTCGCCGTGCGCGCGTTCGACGCGCTCGACTGCGAGGGCCTCGCCCGCGTCGACTTCTTCCGCACGCCGGACGGCCGGTGGATCCTCAACGAGATCAACACCATGCCCGGCTTCACGCCCGCGTCCGCGTTCCCGCAGATGTGGGCGGCGACCGGGCTCGACTACCCCGCGCTGGTCGACCGCCTCATCCAGACGGCCCTGCACCGCCCGACCGGCCTCCGCTGACCCGCCGCTCTGCGCTGACCGTCACTTGAAGGGGAGCCAGGCGGCGTTCTTCAGCGTGGCGGCGTCGGTGGCGCGGGCGCCGTCGTCGGAGAACGTCCAGAGGGCGTCGCCGACGATGAGCGAGCGGCGGACGCCGTTGCCGTAGCCCTCGCCGGGATGCCGGACGGTCCCCGCCTTGTCGATGGACGTGCCGGACACCTTCAGGACCAGCGCCTCGTCCGCCCCGCCGCCGGGACGCATCGCCGGGATCACGGTGAGGCCGGTCGGCGGCCAGTACAGGAACGCGTGCGGCTCGAACTCCGCCTGGGACGACGCGTCCGGCAGCCGGTAGGACGCGACCTTGCGCGGCTTCTCGCCGGAGACGTCGAACAGCGAGACCTGGAGGCCGCGCGTGCGGCCCGACGTGTCGGCGTCCCGTCCGACGCCGAGGAGCCTGCCGTCCTTCATGGGGTGCAGGTAGGCGGAATAGCCGGTGATCTTCAGCTCGCCGGTGCTGCGCGGGCGGCGCGGGTCGGTCAGGTCGAGCATGTACAGCGGGTCGACCTGCCGGAACGTCACGACGTACGCGGACGCGCCGATGAACCGGACGGAGTAGATCCGCTCGCCCTTGCCGAGGCCGTCGACGCGTCCGATCTCGTCGAGGCGGGCGCCGCGCTGCGCGAGGACGTACACCGAGCTCTCCGACGACCTGCCGTCCGGGTCGCGGTCGAACCGGCTGGTCGTCGTGGCCAGGCGCAGGTTCCCGTCGTGCTCCGACATCGAGTACTGGTTGAGCAGGTCGCCCTTCACCGAGCCGGACGCCACATAACGGGGACGCCCCTTCCCGCCGACGTCGAACTTGTACACGTCGGTGCGCGGCTCGGGCGGCCTCGCCGACGACCTCCTCGGCCCCGGCGTGAACGGCTGCGGGGGAGTGCCGGTGACGTAGAGGCTCTTCCCGTTGCCGTAGACGGTCGACCCTTCGGCGGTGACGGCGATGGCCTGCGGGTCGCCGAGGCCCTGCGACAGGTCGAACGTCAGCACGCTCAGCATCGACGAGCCCGCGTACGAGGCCGGGCGGCTGACCTGGTCGCAGGGCGTCCGGTACTCCTTGGCGGGGCCGCCGTCCGCGCCGTCCACCTGGAAGGCGGGGAGCCAGGCGTCGAGCGGCGCCTTCATCGCGGCCGCCCGGTTCGCCTCGGTGGCCTTCTTCTCGTCCGGCGGGCCGCCGGTGCCCGTGGGGGCGTCGCCGCTCGTCGGGGCGTCGCTGCTCGTCGGGGTGTCGGGGCCTGGCCGTCCGCCATGGCCCGGGAAGTCGATCCGCGGCCGGGACCGCATGACGACCCGCACCGTGGCGCCGGTCTGCCGCGCGTCCATGTAGTCGGCCTCGGTCGTCATGGTGCCGACGACCTTCGGCGCGGCGGAGACGTCGACCAGCGTGAGCCGCGTCATCGGCTCCGGCCGCGCGGGCTTGGCGGACGGCTCCCGCCCCGGGACCGCCGGACGCTCGTAGGGGACCATCATCGCCCGCCGCGTCATCACGAGCACGCGGTCGCCGCTCAGCAGCAGCTGCCCGTCGCCGTACCGGTCGAACCCGCGGGGCCCCGGCATGTCCAGCGTGTGCGCGACCTTGCGGGTCGCGGGGTCGATGACGTGGAGGCGGCCGTCCGTGAGCGTCACGATCCGGCGGCCGTCGGTCTTGACGAGGTCGGGCTCGTCCGCGGCGGCCTCGTGCGA
Source organism: Actinomadura sp. 9N215 (assembly GCF_044326345.1). Classification (NCBI taxonomy): domain Bacteria; kingdom Bacillati; phylum Actinomycetota; class Actinomycetes; order Streptosporangiales; family Thermomonosporaceae; genus Actinomadura; species Actinomadura sp. 9N215. The sequence continues at coordinate 120,814 of NZ_JBIRBA010000023.1, forward strand.
GTTGGTCGTGGAATGCTGCTGGGGCGCGCCCTGTGCGCCGCCCTGTGCGCCGTCCGGCGCGGCGCCGGGCGCCTGGGCGGCGAACGGTCCCTTGCGGAGAGCGGTGTCGCCCTCGGGCATCGCCATCATCGGAGGGCCGTCGCTGAGCCCGTACGGGCCGACCTTGTCGGCGGTCGCGCGGCGCAGACCGTCCAGAAGGGCGTCGCAGCCGTCGTAGGCGACGAGCCGCATCGGCGGCGCCGGAACAGGCGGCTCGTCGGTGCCGGACGATCCGCTGCAACCAGCGGTTCCGGCCAGCAGAAGCGTCGTCGCGGCCGATGCCAGAGTACGTCCACGCATGGACTTTGGACGCTCGCTCCGCCCACTAGGTTCCGTTATGCACCGAGATGTGTCGTCCGGCGCGGCGCGCTGCCTTCGGCTCCGTGGGGCGTCCGGATGTGCCAGGCTTGGGGGCCGTAACCCACCCTGAGGAGAACGTCCCGTGCCGCATGGCGACCTGCCGGAACGCATCGGCCCGTACCGGGTCGTGGACCGGCTCGGCGAAGGCGGGATGGGCACGGTCTACGCCGGACTGGACGACTCGGGACGCAAGGTCGCCATCAAGGTCATCAGGCGTGAGTTCGCCGCCGACCGGCAGTACCGCGCGCGGTTCGAGGCGGAGGTCGCCGCGGCGCAGCGGGTCCGGCCGTTCTGCACGGCGCCCGTCCTGGACGCCGACCCCGCCGCCGACCCGCCCTACCTGGTCACCGAGTTCGTCAACGGGCCGAGCCTCGACGCGGCCGTCGGCAAGGACGGCGCGCTGCGCGGCGCCGACCTGGAGGCCGTCGCGGTCGGGATCGCGACCGCGCTGACCGCCATCCACGACGCGGGCGTCGTCCACCGCGACCTGAAGCCCGCCAACGTGGTGCTCTCCACGTTCGGCCCGCGCGTCATCGACTTCGGCATCGCCCGCTCCCTGGACGGGACGCGCCTCACCGCGACGGGCGGCATCGTCGGCACGCCCGCGTTCATGGCCCCCGAGCAGCTGGACGGACGCGGCGCGACCCCCGCGTCCGACGTGTTCGCCTGGGGCGCGACCGTGGCGTTCGCCGCGCGCGGCGGGCCGTGCTTCGACGGCAACTCGCTCCCGGCGATCATCCACCAGATCATCAGCGGGGACCCGGACCTCAGCGGGCTGGACGGCACGCTCCTCGCCACCGTCCGCTCGGCGCTCGCGAAGGACCCGGCGCGGCGTCCGTCCGCCCAGTCCCTGCTGGACGGGCTCATCTCCAGCGGCGCCCGGCAACCCGCGCGGACCCCCGCCCACCCCCAGACGCAGACCCCCGCCCACCTCCAGACGCAGGCCCCGGCCCACCCCCAGACACAGGGCCCGGCCCATCCCCGGTCACAGACCCCGTCTCACCTCCGGTCACAGACCCCGTCTCACCCTCGGACGCAGGCTCCCACCCAGCCCAAGACCCAGGCTCCGGCGCAGCCACGGACGCAAGGGGCCGGGATCTCCGAGACCCCTTCCCCGGCGCTCGCCGCCGGGGAGGCGGAGGCGCTGGTCGAGCGGCAGTACCGGCAGGCCGCCCAGGCCGGCGACCCGGCCGCGATGCGCAGCCTCGCCATGCTGCTGAACGGGCAGGGCCGCACCGCCGAGGCGGAGACGTGGAACCGGTACGCCGACGCGATCGCCGTCCGCGGCGCCGCCTACCAGCAGCCCGGGGGCTACACCGGCTACCCGGCGCAGTCGCCGCACCCGGCGCCCGGCCACCAGTACCAGGCGGCCGCCGCGCGCGATCCGCGCGCCAAGCCGCCCATGAACAGCCTCGCGATCTACGCGGTGTCCATGGGGGCGGTCGGGCTGATCACGTGCGGGCTCCCGTCCATTCCGGCGATCATCGCGGGGCACATGGCGTGGGCGCGGCTGCGGCGGTCCGGCGAGCGCGGGCTGGGTCTCGCGGTGACGGGGATCGCGCTCGGCTGGATCATGGTCGCGTTCTGGGCGCTCGTCGCCTTCGGCGCCGCCCTCCCGGACGACACCTGACCCCAGGGCCAGGTCAGGGCCCGACCCGCCGGGCAGCCTCGGCCCGCCGGGCTCCGGCCCGTGCCGGAAAACGCGTTGCGGCGGTTCCGGGATCCTGGCACCGTTGACGACGTCAGCCCGTCCGGGACACAAGGGACGAGGCACGAGGCTTTGAGAGGAGGACCGGCCATGGCTCTGGAGCAGTACCGCCTACGACTGCCGTCGGCGTCGCACGCCCGCCCCGGCCGGTATCCCGTCTCCTGACGACTCCCCGGTCGAGCCGCCGCGAGTGACGCCACCTCGCGAATCTTCTTTTCTTGCGGCTCTACTCCAATGGCAGAGAGGCCACTTTCAGGAAGTGGATGTTCCGGGTTCGAGTCCCGGGAGCCGTACGCATGCCTCCGTAGTCCTACGGCAGAGACGGCAGCATGAGGTGCTGTGCGCTGGATCTGGTTGGCCAGGGCTAGCACCGAATCCCTCCGGAGGTACTGCACGGCCGGGGGGTCGGCCGCGTGACGCGGGCCGCTCGCGGCCCGTGCTTGGGGCGGCGCCGACGTTCGGAGAGTCGGGTCCGGCTGTAACCCGGTTGCCTTTGCGCTGAGTGGGTTCGAATCCCACCCGCCTCACCCGTCCGGCACCGCCGCGCGAGGTCGCGTCCGGCGCCCGCTCGAGTTCGTCCGGTTTCGCGGTCTGACCTGGGGGAACCCATAGCCCCGCATGCGTGGGGTCACCGTGTGACGACGGGGGGCGAGCATGGGGGTTTGGCGAGTTCGTGCGGCCGGTGGAGCGGTCCTGCCGCTCTGCGTCCTGCTGCTCTGTGTGCTGCTGCTTTGCGTCGTGGCCTGCGGGAAGAAGAAGGAGGAGGCGTCGCTCGCGACCACGCCGCTGCCGATGCAGCCGAGCGGTCTGGCCGTCGGAGGCGACGTCCAGCCGCAGGCGACGGACGTCGCGCAGACCCGCATCTCCGAGGCGCAGCTGCGCGACATCGCGGCGGCGTGCCGCGAGGCGGTCGAGATCACCGATGCGGGCGGCGATCCGTGCGCCAGGTCCATCCAGGAGCAGTTCAAGAACAAGCGGCCGTGCCGCCCGGACGCGCCCTGCATGATCGCGCAGGAGACGAGCTCGAACCCGGCCGGACTCGTCGAGATCAAGGACGCCTCCCAGTGCGCGGGCGGGCAGGGGAACGTGTGCCTGCGGGTGGGGGTGAAGGCCAGGACGGACTTCTTCGACGTCGCCGCGACGACCCCGCCCGAGGCGTCGCCCGACGAGGGGTCGCCGGACGACGACTCGTCGCCCGGGGGCCCGGCCTCGCCCGGCGGCGAGTCGCCGTCGCCCGACGGGCCGAGCGGCGGGACCGAGGACGTCCCGCGGCCCCAGCCCGACAGCCCGGGAGACGCCCCGCCCGAGCCGGACGGCCCGGGCCCCGGCGGGACCTGACCGATGCCCGCGGAACCCGCCGAAGAGCCCGCCGAGACGCCTGCCGAAGCGTTCGGTGAATCGTCTGGCGAATCGTCCGGCGGTGACCGGGCGATCGGCCGGATCGTCGAGATCGCCGGACGGGTGCTGGCGTCCACCGGCGTGCTGACGGCGATCCTGTACTACTTCGGCTACGTCCGCGAGCGGTCCCTCTTCGCCTACTTCGGGGTCGACCTCGGCACGGTCGGGTTCACGACGACGGACTACCTCGTGCTGAGCGCGGGCCCGGTGTTCTCCCCGCTGGCGTCGGTGATGGTCTTCGGCGTCGGCGCGCTCGTCGCCCATCATCTGCTCGTCCATCTGATGGGCGGCGCGTCGCACCGCCGGCGGCTGCTCGTCTGCCTGCTCCTCACGGCGCTGGCCGTCACCCTGCTCACGATCGGCGCCGTCAGCCTGCACAGGCACGCCGACGACGCCGTCAGCGGGCCCTACCTGTCGCCCGCGGCGCTCGGCGCCGGGACCCTGCTGCTGGAGTACGTCGCGGAGGCGGCGACCCGGTACGGGGTGGCGCGGGGAGGGTGGTCGGAGATGCTCGCGTCGACCCGCGCCGTCCGGCGCCTGCTGCTCATCGCGCTCGCCCTGATCGCGGCCTTCTGGGCCACGGCCAACACGGCGCAGCAGCACGGCCTCGACGCGGCCCGCGCCGTCGAGCTGTCGCTGCCCACCAGCCCGCAGGCCGTCGTGTACTCCCGGGAGCGCCTGCACATCACCGGACCGGGAGTCGGCGTGGCGCAGCTCGGCGACAAGAAGGACGCGGCGTACGGCTACCGCTACAACGGCCTGCGCACGCTCGCGCATCAGGGCGGCCGCTGGTTCCTGCTCCCGGCCGGCTGGACGCGCCACAACGGCGCGACGGTCATCCTGCTCCCCGACTCCACGAAGGACGTCCGGGTGGACCTGGCCCCCTGACCACGCTCGGCGTCCTGATGCCCGCGACCGCGCCGCTCGCCACCGCGCCGCTCGCCACCGCGCCGCTCGCCACCGCGCCGCTCGCCACCGCGCCGCTCGGCGCCGACCGTCCGGGGAGTGGTCAGATCTGGCCTTCGGGCTTCTTCGGGATCGTCGCCTCGATCAGCGGGCCGAGCTCGATGAGCACGTCCCCGGCCGGGTTGTACTTGGGCGGGACGGTCACCTCGACGTACGCCTGCCGCGCGACCGCGGTGAACGTGACCGGACGGTCCGCCGGCTGCCCGAACCAGTCGATCCCGTTGATCGTCACCAGCCGGGACGTGGGATGGAGCGTCCCGGGCCGCGGCACGCCGCAGCGCAGCGCGATCGGCGGGGACCCCCAGGCGGCGGTGAGCGGCGAGCTCGGCGAAGTGTCGCGGCGCTTCTGCCCGCGCACCTTCTCGGGGAGCCGCAGGCCCTCGCAGAGCCGCTGCGTGGCCGCGTCCGGCTGCGGCACGGGCACCTGCACGGCTCCGTCACCGCATGCGCCGGCCGCCAGCGCCAATCCCACGATCAAGAACGGCCAAGCCCGGCTCTTCCCGGGAGAACGTGGTCCCTCCGGCGAAGGCGCTTTCCTGCTGGGGGGACGACCCCCCAGGCCCCCCGGCAACGGCAATTCAGATGTGAACGATCGGGCAGGTGAGCGTACGCGTGATGCCTTCGACCGCCTGGATCTGGGCGACGACGAGCTTGCCGAGCTCGTCGACATTGCGCGCCTCCGCTCGGACGATCACGTCGTAAGGACCCGTGACGTCCTCCGCCAGAGTGACGCCCGTTATGCCGGAGATGTGGCTTGCCACCTCGGCCGCCTTGCCGACTTCGGTCTGGATGAGGATGTAGGCCTGCACCATCACGTCCTCCCCGGGCGGAGAATCAACCGTCGGACGGTTCACCGTATCGTGTTACGCGGCGCCGCGCGTCGCCGGGGGCGCGGGTGCCCCGAACGGACGCGTACGGGACGGTCGGAACACCGAAAACGGCGCGGACGGGGCGGATGGGCACGATCGGGGACGTGGGCGAGTTCGGGCTGATCGCCCGGCTGACGCGGCGGCTCCCGCAGGGGCCTGACGTGCGGCTCGGCCCGGGCGACGACGCCGCCGTGATCGCCGCGCCGGACGGGCGCGTCGTCGCCACCACCGACCTGCTCGTGGAGGGACGGCACTTCCGCCGCGACTGGTCCGGGCCCTACGACATCGGGCGCAAGGCCGCCGCGCAGAACCTCGCCGACGTCGTCGCGATGGGCGCCCGGCCCACGGCGCTGCTCGTCGGGTTCGCGGCCCCGCCCGCCACCGACGCGGGCTGGGCCGAACGGCTCTACGACGGGCTCGCCGACGAATGCCGCGCGGCGGGCGCGTCCGTCGCGGGAGGCGACGTCGTCGGCGCGCCCGGCGTCATGCTCGCGATCACCGCGCTCGGCGATCTGGGCGGCGCGGCGCCGCTCACCCGGTCCGGGGCGCGTCCGGGCGACGTCGTGGCCGTCCGGGGACGGCTCGGCCACGCCGCCGCCGGGCTGGCGCTGCTCGCCGAGGGACGCGACGGGCCCGCCGAGCTGATCGCGGCGCACCGCCGTCCGGAGCCCCCTTACGCGGCGGGGGAGGAGGCCCGCGCCCACGGCGTCACCGCGCTGCTGGACGTGAGCGACGGGCTCGTCCAGGACCTCGGGCACATCGCGTCCGCGAGCGGCGTGCGGATCGAGGTCGACTCGTCCGCCGTCCCCGTCCCGGAGCTCCTCGGACCGGACGGGCTGCGCCACGCGCTCACCGGCGGCGAGGACCACGCCTTCGCCGGAACCTTCCCTCCAGACGCCGACCTCCCCCCGTCCTGGACGGTGATCGGGACCGTCGCCGAAGGGTCGGGAACGCGCGTGGACGGACGCGAGCCCCCGACCGGCGCCTGGGACCATTTCCCAACGTAGGACGGCATGCACGGAGCGCGTCCACCCGTGCGCGTTGACGCATCCTGTAGGCACGGTTGGTGCGGGTTTGGTATACATCCTCTGATCGAAGAGGGATGGGATGGGACGACACACCAGGCGCGAACCACCGGACGACGAACCCGTACCGGACGCCGGCGCGTCCCAGGGTCCGTTCTACGGCGCGCCGCCGGGGACGTCCTACGACCTCTTCTCCGGGCCGACCGACGACCGCGTGTACGTGTCGCCGCACGAGCGCATCTCGACCGGTCCGCCTCCTGACGCGGACCGCACGCACGGCCCTCCGAGCCGGCACCGGTTCGAGCCGCTCCCCGGGGACTATCCGGGTGACTATCCAGGCGCTCCCAGCCTCGATCCCGCCGCCGCTCCCGAATATCAGCCCGACTCCCATGAGCCGTACGAGCCGCCGGACGCGGCCGAGCCGCCCGATTCGCGAGCCCGCTCCGAGACCTCCCGGCCCGGCGGCTCGTTCAAGTTCCTCTCGGTGCTCCCCGTCCCGCTGCTGCCGATCGTCGCGCTCGTGATCGCGGTCGGGATCGTCGCCTACGCGCTGAGCACGCAGCAGATATCCCTCAACTTCGCGGGCGGCGCCCCGCACGACAGCACGCAGACCAACCCCAGGGACAACCAGGTCTCCCAGCGCGAGCAGAACGAGCGCGCCAGCCGGGGCGCGGGCCGCACCGACGGCCTCGTCATCGCGTTCCGGGTCGCGTCCAAGGGCCCGGACGGCTTCAAGGCGACCGCGACGATCGCCAACAAGGGCGCGCGGCCCGTCACCAAGTGGGCGCTCGCGTTCAAGATCTCCAGCGCGTCCGTCACCGCCGTCAAGGGCGCCACCGTCGTCAGGACGGGCAAGGTCGCCTACGTCCGCGGCCGGACCGGCATCGCCCCCGGCGCCAAGGTGCTGATCGTGTTCGCCGCGCGGGGCACCGCCGCGAAGCCGTCCGCGTGCATCCTGAACAGCCAGCCCTGCGCCATCGTCTGAGACCGCCCGAGACCGTCTGAGATCGCTGGGGCTCGCCCAGAGGCTCGCCGAGATCGTTCGGGGCGCGTCAAGTCATAAAGTGGACGGTATGACGCACTCCCCGTCCGCCGTGCCCGCCGCGCCGCAGGCCCCGCCGCTCGTGCTCACCGTCGCGGGCTCGGACTCCGGCGGCGGCGCCGGCATCCAGGCTGACCTGAAGACCATGCTCGCGCTCGGCGTCCACGGGATGAGCGTCATCGCCGCCGTCACCGCGCAGAACTCGCTCGGCGTGCAGGGCTACTGGGAGCTGCCGGCCGAGGCGGTGCGGGCGCAGCTCGACTCCGTCCTGTCCGACATCGGCGTCCACGCGATCAAGACGGGGATGCTCGCGTCCACGGTCTTGGTCGAGACGGTCGCGGAGGCCCTGGCCGCCTCGGACGCGCCCGCCGTGGTCGACCCCGTCGGCGTGTCCAAGCACGGCGACCCGCTGCTCGCGGCCGACGCCGTGCAGGCCGTCCGCTCGGCGCTGCTGCCGGCCGCGACCGTCGTCACGCCGAACCTCTACGAGGTGGAGCAGCTCACCGGCGTCAAGGTGGTGGACGAGGCGGGGCTGCGCGAGGCGGCCGAGGCCGTCAAGGCGCTCGGCCCGGAGTGGGTCCTGATCAAGGGCGGGCACCTGCCGGGAGAGCCCGCCGACCTGCTGTTCGACGGGGAGCGCGAGCACCGCTTCACCGCGCCCCGGCACGACAACCGGCACACCCACGGCACCGGCTGCACGCTCGCGTCCGCGATCGCGTCGCACCTGGCGCTCGGCGAGGACGTCCCCGCGGCGGTCGCGAAGGCGAAGGAGTACGTGACGGGCGCGATCGCGGCGGGCTTCCCGCTCGGCGCCGGCATCGGCCCCGTCGACCACGGCTGGCGCCACCGCGCCTGACCCGCCGCTGTCCCGGGACGCCCAGACGCCCGGACGCACAAAAAACCGGCTCATCGGGTCGTTCCGATGAGCCGGCCGAAGCCCTGCGCGCCGCTCAGACGGTCGGCTTGACGACCTTCCCGGCCTTGATGCAGGAGGTGCAGGCGTTGATCCGCTTGGTGCTGCCGTTCACGACGGCGCGCACGCGCTGGATGTTGGGGTTCCAGCGGCGCGGGGTGCGGCGGTGCGAGTGGGAGACGCGCATGCCGAAACCGGGTCCCTTGCCGCAGACGTCGCAGACGGAAGCCACGGGAAACTCCAAGTGGTGTCGATGCTCTGACCGGAGCGCCGCCCGTCGCCGCCGCAAGCGGGCCGGACATCATGAGCGCTCACCGATGAGCGCCTCGGACGAGGCGCACGGATCAGAGTAGCCGACAGCCCGTCGCGTAGGCGAATCGACCTGCGAACGTACGGCTTTACGGGGTTCCCAGGAGGGCCTTGGCACGGTACAGAAGAGTCGGGAGCCGGTGAGAGGGGGCGGGGCGTTGGGTGAAGTCCTCGACGTGGCGGCGATCCGCCGGTGGTGCAGGGGCGCCGCGGAGGCGCTCGGCCGCACCCGGGCGGAGATCGACGCGCTGAACGTGTTCCCCGTCCCGGACGGCGACACCGGCACCAATCTCCACCTGACCGTGACCGCGGCGGCGGACGCGCTGGACGAGCTCCCGGACGGCGCGGCCGCCCCGGACACCTGGCGGGCGCTGGCGCGGGGCGCGCTGCTGGGCGCGCGGGGCAACTCCGGCGTGATCCTCAGCCAGGTGATCCGGGGCCTCGCGGACGTCCTCGGTCCGCTCGACGCACCGCCCGACGGGACCGCGTTCGCGGGCGCGCTGGAGCACGCGTCGGGCCTGGCCCGCGGCGCCGTGGAGCATCCCGTCGAGGGGACGATCCTGAGCGTCCTGGCCGCCGCCGCAGCGGCATGCACCTCGGCCACGGCGATGCCCGGGGCCGGAGCGGTCGAAAACGGGCTCGCCGAAGCGACGCGGGCCGCCGCCGGAGGCGCGCGGCAGGCGCTGCTCCGCACCACCGCGCAGCTGGACGTGCTCGCCCGCAACGGCGTCGTGGACGCGGGCGCGGCCGGCCTCTGCGTCGTGCTCGACGCGCTCGTCGCCGTGATCACCGAGGAGTACCCGGAGCGCTACGAGGTGCCCGCCCGCGCCGTCGGCTCGCCCGCCCCGGCGCAGGAGCGTCCTGAGCCTCGGAACGGTCCCGGATACGAGGTGATGTACCTGCTGTACGCGCCGGACGACGCCGTCCACGCCCTCCGCGAGAAGCTCGACCGGCTCGGGGACTCGCTCGTCGTGGTCGGCGGCGACGGGCTGTGGAACGTTCACGTCCACGTGGACGACGCCGGAGCGGCCGTCGAGGCGGGCCTCGCGGCCGGGCGTCCGCACCGGATCCGCGTCACGTACCTGCACGCCGGGACCGGGGAGCCGCACGCGCGGCACACCGGCCGCGCGGTGATCGCGGTCACCGCCGCGGACGGCCTGGCCGCGCTGTTCGAGGAGTGCGGCGCGCGGGTGGTCCGCCGCGACCCGGGCGCGGCGCCGCCGCTGGCGGTGCTGGCGGAGGTGATTCTCGCGGCGGGCGACGAGGTGACCGTCCTGCCGAACGAGCCCGAGGTCCTGTCCCTCGCGGAGGCGGCCGCCGAACGCGCCCGGGAGGTGGGGGCGCGCATCGCGGTCGTCCCGACGAAGGCGTCCGTCCAGGGGATGGCGGCGCTCGCGGTGCACGACCCGCTGCGCCGGTTCGGCGAGGACGTCGCCGAGATGACCCGCGCCGCAGGCGCCACCCGGTTCGGACACCTGGACGTCGCCGAGCGGGAGGCGGTCACGGGCGCCGGGCCGTGCCGTCCCGGCGACGTCCTCGGCCTGATCGAGGGCGAGGTCGCGACGATCGGCGCGGACGTCGCGGACGTCGCGCGGCGGGTTCTGGACCGGATGCTGTCCGGCGGCGGCGAGCTGGCCACGCTGATCATCGGCCTGTACGCGCCGCGCGGTCTCGCCGCGGCGCTCGAAGAGCATCTGCGCGACGCCCATCCGGACGTGGAGGTCGGCGTCTACGACGGCGGCCAGGAACGCTATCCCCTGCTCATCGGGGTCGAGTGAGCGAGCGCCCCGCCCGGTCCAGGCGGGGCCAAGCCTGATCCGGGCGGGGCATCGGCTGATTCCCGTCGCTCCCATCGGCTAGAAAAGACTGCGTGGCGAACCTCGACGAGCCGTTGCGCAAGGTCCTCGGCGACAAGACGGCCAAGGTGCTGGAGAAGGGCCTCGACCTGCACACCGCCGGCGACCTCCTGCACCACTACCCGCGCCGCTACGCGCACCGCGGCGAGCTCACGCAGCTCAGCGGCCTGCAGGACGGCGAGCACGTCACCGTCATGGCGGAGGTCGTGAAGGTGCAGGGCCGCACCCTCACCCGCAGCCCCGGCTACGTCCTGGAGATCACCGTCACGGACGGCACCGGGCAGCTGAAGCTGAGCTTCTTCGGCCGCAAGGGCTCCTACCGGGCGGAGAAGGAGCTCTCGCCCGGGACGCGCGGCCTGTTCGCCGGGAAGATCAGCACGTACCGGCCGCGCAGCGGCAGGGAGGTCAGGCAGCTGACGCATCCGCAGTACAAGGTCGTCCAGGAGAAGAGCGCCGAGCAGGCCGCGCAGGAGTGGGCCGACGAGATCATCCCGATCTACCCGTCGACGAAGTCGCTGCCCATCGAGACGATCGGCACGTCCGTCGGGACCGTCCTCGACCAGCTCGACCTGCCCGCCGACCCGATGCCGGCGACGCTCCTGCGCCGCCGCGACCTGATCGGGCTGCGCGAGGCGTACGAGGGCATCCACCGGCCGCGGAGCTGGGACGAGCTGGGCCGCGCCCGCAAGCGCCTCAAATGGGACGAGGCGTTCGTCGTCCAGGTCGCCCTGGCGCAGCGCCGCCTCGCCGCAGCCGCCCTCCCGGCGAAGCCGCGCCCGCCGTCGTTCGGCGGCCTCCAGGCGGAGTTCGACGCGCGCCTGCCGTTCGAGCTGACCAAGGGCCAGCGGGAGGTGGGCGACGAGATCGCCGCCGACCTGGCCCTCGAACACCCCATGCACCGACTCCTCCAGGGCGACGTCGGCTCCGGCAAGACGGTCGTCGCGCTGCGGGCTATGCTCCAGGTCGTGGACGGCGGCGGCCAGGCGGCCCTGCTCGCGCCGACCGAGGTCCTCGCCCAGCAGCACTACCGGTCGATCACCGGCATGCTCGGCGACCTCGCGCAGGCCGGGCAGCTCGGCGGCGCCGACAACGCCACCCGCGTCGCGCTCCTCACCGGGTCGCAGGGCGCGAAGGCGCGCAAGGAGGCCCTGCTGGACGCCGCGTCCGGCGCCGCGGGCATCGTCGTCGGCACCCACGCGCTGCTGCAGGAGAGCGTCCAGTTCGCCGACCTGGGCCTCGTCGTCGTGGACGAGCAGCACCGCTTCGGCGTCGAGCAGCGGGACGCGCTGCGCGAGAAGACCGGCGGCGGGCGCCCGCACGTCCTGGTCATGACGGCGACGCCGATCCCGCGGACGGTGGCGATGACGGTGTTCGGCGACCTGGAGACGTCCGTCCTCGGGCAGCTCCCGGCGGGCCGCTCGGAGATCCAGACCCATGTCGTGCCGCCGGAGAAGCCCGCGTTCCTCGCCCGCACCTGGGAGCGCATCAAGGAGGAGGCCGCCAAGGGCCGCCAGATCTACATCGTCTGCCCGCGCATCGGCGAGCAGGAGGGCGACGAGGGCGACGCCATCGAGCCGGAGGACGAAGGCCGCCGCTCGCCCCTCGGCATCATGGAGGTGCTGCCGAAGCTGGAGGAGCTGCTCGCCGGCGTGCGCATCGGCGTCCTGCACGGCAAGCTGTACCCGGACGAGAAGGAAGCGGTGATGCGCCGCTTCACCGACGGCGACCTGGACGTCCTGCTCGCCACCACCGTCATCGAGGTCGGCGTGGACGTGCCCAACGCCACCGTCATGGTGATCATGGACGCGGACCGGTTCGGCGTCTCCCAGCTCCACCAGCTCCGCGGACGCGTCGGACGCGGCTCCCTCCAGGGCCTGTGCCTCCTCGTCACGGACGCCGAGCCCGGCGGCAAGGCCCGCGAGCGCCTCGGCGCCGTCGCCTCCACCACCGACGGCTTCCAACTCTCCCGCCTCGACCTGGAACAACGCCGCGAAGGCGACGTCCTCGGCGCCGCCCAGGCGGGCCGCACGTCCAGCCTCCGCCTCCTCACCCTCCAGAAGGACGAGGACGTGATCCGAGACGCCCGTGAAGAAGCAACGACCTTGGCCGAAAAGGACCCAGACCTCTCCGACCACCCGGGCCTCGCGACCGTCCTGTCCACACTCCTGGACGAAGACCGAGCCGACTTCCTGGAAAAGACCTGACCGCACCGGGAGACCCGCTCGACCCAACCCCCGGCAGGTCGAACCTCAGCCACCGGTTACGGGCAGGCACGCGGAGCGAGCGCCAGCGAGCGCAGCGGGCATGCCCGGCGCGCCGCGTCCCCGCAGCGGCGGGAGCGCCAGCGACCAGAGCGAGGAGACCCATGCCGCGCAGCCGGGGTCTGGGGGTCGCCCCCAGATGGACAAAGAGACCCGTGCCGCGCAGCCGGGGGCTCGGGGGTCGCCTCCCAATAGACAACTGAGAACACACGGTCGATCACAGACGTCTAACGTATAGCCGATCGTAAGTGGCGATGCGGTGCTCGCGCGGGTACAGGTCCCGTGGCGGGTTTCGCATGCGACGGAGGAGCTCCCATGGCGGCCGTTGGCCCATTGCTGCCCAGCGACCCGGTCCGGCTCGGCCCGTACGAGCTGGCCGGACGGATCGGTGAAGGCGGGCAGAGCGTCGTCTACCTGGGGCGCCGTGAGGACGGTCAGCAGGCGGCGGTGAAGCTGCTGCGCGACCGCTTCAGCCGCGACCCGGAGTGGCGGGCGCGGTTCGAGCGGGAGATGCGGATGATCGGGCGGGTCGCCGGGTTCTGCACCGCCCAGGTCCTGGACGCCGACATCTCCGGCGACCTGCCGTACGTCGTCAGCGAGTACGTGCCGGGTCCCTCGCTGAGCGGGCTGGTCACCGAGAAGGGCCCGCGGACGGGGACCGATCTCGACCGCCTGGCGATCGGGACCGTCACGGCGCTGGCGGCGATCCACCGGGCGGGCATCCTGCACCGCGACTTCAAGCCGTCCAACGTGCTGATGGGGCCGGACGGGCCGCGCGTCATCGACTTCGGCATCGCGCGGATCGCCGGGGCGTCGGCGACCAAGGGCAGCGGGGTGGTGGGGACGCCGTCGTACATGGCGCCCGAGCAGGTCACCGACACCGATCTCGGCACGGGCGTGGACCTGTTCACGTGGGCGGCGACGATGCTGTTCGCGGCGACGGGCCGGCACCCGTTCGGGAACGACACGATCTCCGCGGTGTTCCACCGGATCCTGAACTACGAGCCCGACCTGTCGGCGCTGCCGGAGTCGCTGCGCGGCGTCGTCGCGTCCTGCCTGGCCAAGGACCCGGCTCGGCGTCCGGAGGCGCAGCAGGTGCTGCTGGACCTGCTCGGCGGCGTCGCCACGATCGACGAGGGCGACATGGGGACGCTCAGCACCGGCGCCCATTTCGCCGGGGACCCGAGGACGCCGCAGTCTGCGCCGCCGACCGTGGGCCGCGCCGATCACCTGGTCGGCACGGACTCGGGCGGGACCGGCCCAGGGACCGGCCCTGGAATGGGGGGCGGGATGGGCTACGCGCAGCCGCCGCCGACCGTCCCGCCGCGGCGGAGGCGGCGCGGGCTCGGCATCGCCGCGGCCGCGGTGGCGGTGCTGCTCGCGGTGGGCGTGGGCGGGGCGGCGTGGGCGCTGCTGTCCGACGGCTCGGGGAACAAGCCCGCGAAGGCGGACACGGCCGCGGCGGCCGCGCCGCCCGCCGAGGCCGCGGCCGCGGTCGATCCGGCCGCGCAGGCGATCAAGACGGTGCTGAGCTTCGACCACGCGCGGCTCGACCAGAACGTGGCGGCGGCGCACCGGGTGTCGACGCCCCGGTACGGCGCCGAGTACGACAAGCAGCTCAAGACCCGCGACTACCTTGCCGAGCTCAGGGACAAGGGAGGTTCGGTCACCACGGAGATCGTCGACTCCGCCGTGGTGGCGGCCGGGGCCGGCACGGTGACGGTGCTGTCGTACGTCAAGCGGACGGCGCGCGCGGAGAACGCCAATCCGAGCCGGCTCCAGCACCCGATGCGGGCGATCATGGTCAGGCAGGGCGGCGGCTGGCTTCTCGACAACCTGTTCTCGCTGGACGCGAGCGCGCCGCGCGCCAACACGGCGGGCGCGACCTGGCCGGGCGCGCAGGCGCGCGGGGCGCTCGACGCCGTCGCGGGCGCCCCGTCCGTCGCGGCGGGGACGGCCGTGGAGGTCGGCCTGCGCTCGGCTGGGCAGGCGGACCGGCTGGTCGCCCTGGTGACGCTCGGTGCGTGCAAGAGCGGCTGCACCAACCGGGATCAGGTGAGCGTCCACCGGCTGCAGCTCCAGCTTTCGGGCGGCGCCTGGAAGGTCGTGGGCAGCGAACCCCTCTGAGGGGTTCCGCGGGCGGCGGGAGCGGCCGGACGGCGCCGAGAGCGGCTCCGCATGCCGAAGGGGCGTCCCCCCGGCTGGGAGACGCCCCTCTGTCGGGATGGTCAGGACTCGCGGGCCGTGCGCCTGCGGGTCGCCGCCACCGCGGCGCTGCCCGCCACGATGGCGGTGATGCCGAGCAGCGCCAGCGGCAGCGAGTCGGTTCCGGTGACGGGCAGCTTCTTCGGCGGCGTGAAGTCGCCGACGCCCGCCGCGCCGGGGTTCATGGGCGAGGCCGGAAGGTCGGGCAGGAGCGGCCCCGAGGGCGGGCCCGGCGGCGTCGGGCCCGGCGGCACCGGCGGGGTGGGCGGCGTCGGCGGGGTCGGGGGCGTCGGCGGGGTGGGCGGCGTCGGCGCCTGGCAGCCGCCGACGCAGGCCTTCGCCGACACGTTCGCCGACAGCGACGTTCCGCCGGCCGAGAGCCCGGCGTTCGCGCCGACCGACAGGCCGGGTTCTTCGGCGGCGGCCGTGGTCCGGTTGCCCTGGCGCGTGGCCGAGCCGCCGCCCAGCGACGCGTTGACGCCCGCGTTCACCCGGATTCCGCCGTTCTTGCCGCCGCCCGACGAGCCGACGCCGACACCGACGCCGACCCCGAGGTCGAGCTTGAGGCCCGAGCCTCCGGAATCGGTCGGCTTGCTCGACGCCAGCGCGGGGGCGAGATCGAGGCTGAGCAACGGCTTCGATGCCTTCTTTGGCGGCTCC
The DNA here is from genome assembly GCF_044326345.1 of Actinomadura sp. 9N215. NCBI lineage: Bacteria > Bacillati > Actinomycetota > Actinomycetes > Streptosporangiales > Thermomonosporaceae > Actinomadura > Actinomadura sp. 9N215. The sequence goes on from NZ_JBIRBA010000023.1 coordinate 136,425, forward strand.
TTCTTCGGGGCCACGCTCTTGAACGGGAGCGCGGCCTGCTTGGCGGAGGGCTGGGAGGTCTCAGCATGCGAAACGCCGCTCATGGCGGCGATGCCGAGAACCGTCGCGCCGGCCGTCACCGCCAGTCTCCTACCGTGATGCACTGATACTCCTGGGGGAAAAGTGGTTGCACAACCTGCGAGCACGTTTACACGTCCAGTAGTGGCTGTGAACAGTGATCGGGTCATTTAGGTGTAGTTTCACAACCGGCCGGCGTCCAAGTTGTGCATTCTTGGGCGTGTCGTCCGTCGGGCCGGATCGGGGCGTGCCGCCGGCGTCCGGCCGGAACGGGACGCGCTGCCGCGATACTGGGGAGATGACCAGGGTGATCGCGGGCACCGCGGGAGGACGGCGGCTCACCGTCCCGCCCGGACGGGACACCAGGCCGACCAGCGACCGCGCCCGGGAGGGCCTGTTCGGCACGGTGCTGGCCCTGCTCGGCCCGCTGGACGGGCTCCGCGTCGCCGACCTGTACGCGGGCTCCGGCGCGGTCGGCTTGGAGGCGCTGTCGCGGGGGGCCGCGCACGCGCTGCTCGTCGAGTCGCATCCGCGCGCGATGAAGGCGATCCGGAGGAACGCCGAGACGCTGGGGCTGCCCGGTGCCGTCCCGTGCGCGGACAAGGTGGAACGGGTCGTCCGCAAGCCCCCGCCTGGCGAGCCGTACGACCTGATCTTCGCCGACCCGCCGTACGCGCTGGCGGACGCGTCCGTCACCGTCCTGCTGGACGACCTCCGCGACCACGGCTGGACGGCCCCCGACGCGCTGGTCGTCGTCGAACGCGCCGCCCGCGGCCCGGCACTGCGCTGGCCGGACGGCTACGAGCCCGAACGAGACCGCCGTTACGGCGAAGCAGTGTTCTGGTACGGACGCGCCGTCGCCCGTTGAGTCGCGCCGTCGCCCGTTGAGTCGCGCCGTCGCCCGTTGAGTCGCGCCGTCACCCGTTGAGACGGGCCGCTTCCGGGTATGGGCAGGCGCATGAGGCCCGGCGTCGACCGTGCCGTTGGGCGTACCTGGATCCTCACCCTGGTGATGGTCATCGCGCTCATGGCGAACATCACCTATGTCCAGGGGTTCGAGGCCCAGAACCTGCGCGACGACTCGCTCAACGCCCGCCAGTTCGAGGACCGCTTCAAGATCGACCGAGGCCCCATCGTCGCGGACGGCGAGCGCCTCGCCTGGTCGGAGAAGCTCGACGACGACCGCTACCGGCGCCGCTACAAGGACGGCCCGGTGTTCGCGCCGATCACCGGCTACTTCTCCGTGTTCTCCCAGACCGGCCTTGAGGACGCCGAGAACCACTTCCTGGACGGGACGGACGACCGCCTCGCCACGTCCAACTTCATCGACAAGCTGATCGGCAAGCACGTCCCCGGCGGCACCGTCGAGTCGACCGTCAGCGTCAAGGCGCAGCGCGTCGCCTACGACGCGCTCCAGGGCGCGGGCGCGCGACGTGCCGCGGCCGTCGTGCTCGACGCCGGCACGGGCGCGGTCCTGGTGATGGCGTCGACGCCGTCCTACGACCCCGCCGAAGTGTCGACCCTCGACCGCGAGAAGGCGACGGCCGCGTTCGAGCGGCTCGGCGACCAGCCGCTCAAGCCGCTGCTCGACAAGGCGGCGAACGAGCTGTTCCCGCCCGGGTCCACGTTCAAGACCGTGGTGGCCGCGTCCGCGCTGGAGGCCGGGGCGAGCGGGAGCACCCGCGTCAGGGCCGGCCGCAGCTACCGGCCGCCGCGCGCCGGGCAGGCGATCAACAACGACGCCGGCGACATCGGCGGCTCGTGCGACCTGGGCCGGATCCCGCTCATCGAGGCGTACGCCCAGTCGTGCAACACCACGTTCGCCTTCATGGGCGCGGAGGAGCCGGGCAACGACGCCGTCCACGCGGAGGCAGGGCGGTTCGGGTTCGGCGAGCGGATCGAGTACGCCGACGGCCTGCGCGGCGCCCCGAGCTCCTTCCCGAAGACCGGCGAGCCGTCGCTGAGCGCGCTCGGCTCCATCGGCCAGGGCAGCACGGTCGCCTCGCCGCTGCAGATGGCCATGGTCGCCGCCGGGATCCTCAACGACGGGGTCGTCATGGAGCCGCGCCTCGTCGACAGGCTACGCGCCCCGAACGGCTCCACCGTGGACGAGATATCGCCCGCCCGGATGTCCACCGCCCTCACCGGTGACCAGGCGAAGCAGCTGCAGGACATGATGAAGGCCGTCGTCGACCGGGGCACCGGGAAATCGCTGCGGGGCACGTCCGTCCTCGGCGGCAAGACCGGGACCGCCGACGTCGAGGGCGCCTCCTACAACGACCGCTGGTTCATCGGCTTCGGCCCGCGCGACGACCCCGAGTACGCGGTCGCGGTGCTGACCGAGGCGCCCGGATACGGCATCGAGTCCGGCCCGATCGCCGCCAGGATCATCGATGCGCTGGACTGAGCGTTCTTCGTCCGGCCGTTCGCGGGGGCAAGGCCGCGCGGGCCGGCCGAGGATGAAGAACGTTCACGGAGGAGGGTGATCGGCGAGCCCGGGTGAAACCGGGCCGAATGCGATTTGGTACGTTCGCGCCGCAGGTCAGAAACCGGGAGCGAAGGGGTTCGCGCCGTGCGCCGTGTCGTCTGTCCGGGGTCGTTCGACCCCGTCACCAACGGGCATCTCGACATCATCAGCCGCGCCTCCCGCCTCTACGACGAGGTGGTCGTCGCCGTGCTGATCAACAAGAGCAAGAAGAGCCTGTTCACCGTCGACGAGCGCGCCGACATGATCTCGGAGGTCACCAAGGAGTACGGCAACATCTCGGTCGACACGTTCTACGGGCTCACCGTCGACTACTGCAGGGAGCAGAACATCCCGGTGATCGTCCGCGGGCTCCGGGCCGTCAGCGACTACGAGTACGAGTTGCAGATGGCCCAGATGAACCACCGCATCGCCGGCGTGGAGACGCTGTTCATGGCGACGAACCCCGAGTACGCGTTCCTGTCGTCCAGCCTGATGAAAGAGGTCGTGCGGTTCGGCGGCGACATCTCGGGACTCGTCCCGGACATCGTCCACCAGCGGCTCGTCGACCGCCTCAAGGAGGGCTGAACCCGTTCTCCGGGCCGGGGCCGGCAGGGCCCCGGGGCCGCCCGCCGCCGGGACGAAGAGGTCCGCTGACGCCCAGCGAGGACGAAAACACGCACCGGCGGCCATGCCTGGTGAGCGGGCCCGCGAGTTGGGGCAACGGCCGGGTCTTCGGTACGCTGGGACATCGGCCATCACCGGTGGCCGTCATTCTCATGCCTCACGAAAGCAGGAATCCACTGACACGTCTCGGCCCCAACGCCCCTCTCGTGCTCGACACCCGAGCTCTGGGCAGGCAACCCGGGTCGTCGCGGGAGGAGCACCTGTCCGTGCCGGCACCGGAGAATTTCGGCGTCGAGATGGTGGGCGTCCCCGAGGGCGCCGCGATCGAGCTGGACATCCGGCTCGAAGCGGTCCTGGAAGGGGTGCTCGTCACGGGCATGGCGACGGTCCCCCTCCGGGGGGAGTGCGCCCGCTGCCTCGACCCGATCGCCTCGACCTTCGAGGCGGACTTCCAGGAGCTCTTCGTCTACGACGACACCCGCTCCGGCGGGAACGCCGCCGACGACGAGCTCCGCCTTGAGGGCGACCTGATCGACCTCGAACCCGTCCTGCGGGACGCGGTGGTGCTCGCGCTGCCGCTGTCCCCGCTGTGCCGGGACGACTGCCCGGGCCTCTGCCCGGAATGCGGTGCGCGGCTCGCGGACGTCGAGCCGGGCCACCGCCACGACGTCGCCGACCCCCGGTGGGCGGCGCTGCAGGACCTCGCCGGCGACATGGCGCCGGCGTCCCCCGACCGGGGGGACGGGAGCAACGGCTCCCGTGCAACATACGACCGACGAGAAAGAAAGCAGGAGGGCTGACGTGGCCGTCCCGAAGCGGAAGAAGTCGCGCAGCAACACGCGGCACCGGCGCTCGCAGTGGAAGACCGCGGCGCCGAACCTGGTCGAGTGCCCGACGTGCCGCGACCAGAAGCTGCCGCACATCGCGTGCGCGACCTGCGGCACCTACAACCGGCGCGAGGTCATCGCCCCGTCGGCCTGAGTCTTCTCGCATCCTGGGGGGCGGATCCGCGCGGACCGCGCGCACCGCCCCCCGATGCGGCAGGACAGGCACCCGACCACCCGGCGCGCGACGCCGGCGTGGTGACCGGCGCGGAGAATGCGCCCGGAGCCGTGGTGCACGCCGGGATCAGCCGACCGGCGCGCACCTCGTCTTCGCGGACCCTCCCGCCCGTCCTCGCCGGTTCGGCCGCCCAGGCCGTCCAGGCCGCGCGCCTCACACGCGACCGCGCCCTGCGCGGTAGACGGCCTGCGAGGAGGGCCTGTGAGCGGCAAGAAGAGCGATCCGGCGCCGGATCGGACCGAACTGACCGGCGCCCTCGGTGTCGAGGTGAGCGGCGACCTGCTCGAACGCGCGCTGACGCACCGTTCGTACGCCTACGAGAACGGCGGCCTGCCCACCAACGAGCGCCTGGAGTTCCTCGGCGACTCGGTGCTGGGCCTCGTCGTCACCGACACCCTGTTCCGCGGCCACCCCGACCTGCCGGAGGGGCAGCTCGCCAAGCTGCGCGCCGCGGTCGTCAACATGCGCGCCCTCGCGGGCGTCGCGCGCGGACTCGGCGTCGGCGCGCACATCCGGCTCGGCCGCGGCGAGGAGGGCACGGGAGGCCGCGACAAGGCCTCGATCCTCGCCGACACACTGGAGGCGCTGATCGGCGCCGTGTACCTGGACCGCGGACTGGACGAGGCGTCCGCCCTGGTGCACCGGCTGTTCGACGCGCTGATCACCCGTTCGGCGGGCCTCGGCGCCGGCCTGGACTGGAAGACCTCGCTGCAGGAGCTCACCGCGGTGGAGGAGCTCGGCGTTCCCGAGTACCACGTCGCCGAGAGCGGCCCCGACCACCAGAAGACGTTCCGCGCCTCGGTGCGGGTCGGCGGGCGGACGTACGGGTCGGGCGAGGGCCGCAGCAAGAAGGAGGCCGAGCAGCACGCCGCCGAGGCCGCGTGGAACGAGATCCGCGCGCTCGTCGTCGAGCGGGAAGCCGCCGAGCACGCGCACCCGCCCGCGGGCCGGGGCCAGGCCGCGCAGGAGCAGGCCGGGCAGGGCCAGAGCGGGCAGGAGCAGGCAGGGCAGGAGCAGGCCGGACAGGCGGCCCAGGCCGGTGCCTGAGCTTCCCGAGGTCGAGGTCGTCCGGCGGGGCATGGACCGCTTCACGACCGGGCGCACCATCGCGTCCGCCGAGGTCCTGCACCCGCGGTCGGTGCGCCGCCACGACGCAGGTCCCGCCGACTTCGCCGGACGCCTCGCCGGACGCACCGTCCTCCCGCCCCGCCGCCGCGGCAAGTACCTGTGGATGCCGCTCCGCGCCGACGGCGACGGGACGCCCGACGAGGCGCTCCTCGCCCACCTCGGGATGAGCGGCCAGCTGCTCGTCGGCGAGCCCGACCGGGAGCGCGAGAAGCACCTGCGGGTCCGGATCGTCTTCGACGACGGCGGCCTCGACCTGCGCTTCGTCGACCAGCGGACGTTCGGGCACCTCATGGTCGCCGACCTGGTGCCCGACGCGGTCGGCGGGCAGGGGCTTGTCCCTGAGCCGATCGTGCACATCGCCGCCGACCCGCTGGAGGACGCCTTCGACGCGGAGGCGTTCTACCGCGCCCTCCGCCGCCGCAGGACCGGGATCAAGCGGGCGCTCCTCGACCAGTCGCTGATCAGCGGCGTCGGCAACATCTACGCCGACGAGGCGCTGTGGCGGGCGAGGCTGCACTGGGCCCGGCCGACCGAGACGATGACGCGGGCGGAGGCGTCCCGCGTCCTGGCGGCGGCTCAGGACGTCATGGGCGCCGCCCTGGAGGTCGGCGGGACCTCGTTCGACCGGCTCTACGTCAACGTCAACGGCGAGAGCGGCTACTTCGAGCGCTCGCTGGACGCCTACGGCAGGCGGGACGAGCCGTGCCGCCGCTGCGGCACCCCCATCCGGCGGGACGAGTTCATGAACCGTTCGTCCTACAGCTGCCCCGTGTGCCAGCCGCGCCCGCGCCGGGCACGGTACTAGGGCGTGGACCGATGACCGGAACGGGGGACGCGATGGACGCCGACGACGAGGCGGTGCGGCTGACGGCGTGGGTGCGCGGACGGGTCCAGGGGGTCGGTTTCCGCTGGTGGGTACGGGCGCGGGCCCTCGAACTCGGCCTCGCCGGCAGCGCCACGAACCTGCCCGACGGGCGTGTGGAGGTCGTCGCCGAAGGCCCCCGGGCCAAGTGCCGCCGGCTCCTGGACCTGCTGGACGGCGACGCCGCCGAACCGGCGCGTCCGGGGAAGGTCACGGGCGTCACCGAACGTTGGACCGAGCCACGTGGCGAGGCCGCCGGTTTCCACGAGCGGTGACCGGGTGGGGAACGGTCGCTTTTACCTGCTAAACTAGTAGTCGAAGGTTGTTACCGGCCTGTGATGTGCGTCTTGACCAGGACACCGGCCGGTGCGACTCTAGACGATACGCGCACCGACTTCAGCTGATTCTCGTGCGCGATCCCTGCTGGTTACTCAGCGTGGAGGACCCTTAGTCATGGCGAAGGCTCTACTCGGCCACGTCGGCGGTCCCGACCCCCGGATGGTCGCGGAGATGCGGCGCCTTCAGCAGCGCGTACGTGATCTGGAAGCCGAACTCGTACGGCTCCAGGCGGAGAACGACGCGCTCGCGACGGCGACGGACGACGATGTGATGTCGCTTCCGGTGAAGGACCGTGAACCGGCGCTGACCTGATCGGCGCCTGATTCTCAGAGTGAACAGGGACGCCGCCACTTGGCGTCCCTTAATTATGCTGTGTTGGCCCAGGGGGGGCGACCCCCCTGGAACCCCCCGTTGCGAGCCGGTCGATCCTCACGCCACGGTGCGGGTTCGTTGTGACCGTGCGGGTTTGTGACGTGTCGCTGCGGTCGCCCGGCTCGTCGGGTCGTGCGACCTCCGGCGCGGGGCGCCTCCGGCCGCACGACCCGTGACCCCGGCTTAGGTCCACTCCACGTACGCGGACCTGACTCGTCCGGGGATGGGCGTCGTCGCCGTTCATGCTTTTCCGCGAAGCGGGGACGTCCGCCATTTTCGTGCAGACCCGGCTCGCCACATCGGAAGCCAGTCAAGATTCGGTCAATCCCGACCCTTTTTCGGTACGTCCGCGTCTGACGGTTTTGTGGCAATTGCTGGGATCCGGGTATCGGCCCGTCCGCGACGACCGTCTACGACCCGCATCCGCGAGGCCCCCGAACCCGCGAGCAGGCCCCTGACCGACAGGTGCGCCGACCTCAGCCATCTCCGCAATCCCGCGACGACCTCAATCGTCGCGATCGCGAACGAAGGCAGGTTCGAGCTTGCGAGAACCTGATCGCGCAGCGAGCCGCTAGGCGAGTCGGATGCGATGCAGCGATCGCACCGCGTTGCTCGACGATGGAGGGCCGCCAAGGCCCGAAGGAGGAGCGCAGCGCAGTAAACACAGTATCGTTCGACGGATGTTGTCGGCCCGTGTGTGGAGGAGGACGGGGAGCGCGTGTACCTGAAGAACCTTACGTTGCGCGGCTTCAAGTCCTTCGCGTCGTCCACCACGTTGAAGTTCGAGCCGGGCATCACGGCCGTGGTCGGGCCGAACGGGTCGGGCAAGTCGAACGTCGTGGACGCGCTGGCCTGGGTGATGGGGGAGCAGGGCGCGAAGTCGCTGCGCGGCGGCAAGATGGAGGACGTCATCTTCGCCGGGACCGCGAACCGGGCGCCGCTCGGCCGCGCCGAGGTCGTGCTGACGATCGACAACTCCGACGGCGCGCTGCCGATCGACTACACCGAGGTCACGATCAGCCGGCTGATGTTCCGGTCGGGGTCGAGCGAGTACGCGATCAACGGCGATTCGTGCCGGTTGCTGGACATCCAGGAGCTGCTGTCCGACTCGGGCATCGGCCGCGAGATGCACGTGATCATCGGGCAGGGGCAGCTGGACCGCGTCCTGCATGCGGGGAACGAGGGGCGCCGGGCGGTGATCGAGGAGGCGGCGGGCGTCCTGAAGCATCGCAAGCGGAAGGAGAAGGCGCTCCGCAAGCTGGACGCGATGCAGGGCAACCTGACCCGCGTCCAGGACCTGACCGGTGAGCTGCGGCGGCAGCTGAAGCCGCTGGGCAGGCAGGCGGAGATCGCGCGCAAGGCCGCCGTCATCCAGGCCGACCTGCGGGACGCGCGGCTCAGGCTGCTGGCCGACGACCTGGTCACGCTGCGGACGAGGCTGGACCAGGAGGCCGCGGACGAGGCCGCGATCCGGGAGCGCCGCGCGGAGACGGAGCGGGCGCTGGCGGAGGCGCAGGAGCGCGAGGGCGTGCTGGAGGCGGAGGAGGCCGAGCAGGCGCCGAGGCTCGCGCAGGTGCAGGACACGTGGTTCCAGCTGTCGGCGCTGAAGGAGCGGCTGCGCGGCGTCGCCGATCTGGCCGCCGAGCGGCACCGGAACGCGGCCGAGGAGCGCCAGGAGGAGCGGCGCGGGCGCGATCCCGAGGACATGGAGCGTGAGGCGGCCGAGGTCCGCGAGCAGGAGGAGATGCTGCGGGCCGCGCTGGAGGAGGCGCAGGACGGCCTGTCCCGCGCGGTGGAGGAGCGGTCGGGCGCCGAGGACGCCCTCGCGGTGGAGGAGCGCAGGCTGCAGGCCGCCGCCCGTGCCGCCGCCGACCGCCGCGAGGAGCTGGCCAGGCTGCGCGGACGCGTCGAGGCGCTGCGCAGCAAGGCGCAGGCCGGGCGGTCGGAGATCGGGCGGCTCGCCGACGCGCGGGAGGAGGCGGAGCAGCGCGCCGAGTCGGCGCGGACCGAGTTCGAGGCGTTCGAGGCGGAGGTCGTCGAGGATCCGGCGCTGGCGGCGGAGCACGAGGCCGTTCAGGAGGCGCTCGCCACGGCCAAGGACGCCGCCGAGTCGGCGCGGGCCGCGGTCGACGGCCCGCGCCGCGCGCTGAAGGAGGCCCGGTCGGCGGTGGGTTCGGCCCGGTCGGCCGATCAGGCGGCGCAGAAGAGGGTCACCGCGTTGCAGGCCCGGATCGAGGCCCTGAACCTGACGCTGGCCAGCGCCGCCGACGGCGGGGAGGCCCTGCTGTCGGCGGGATCCGACGGGTCGCTCGACGGTGTGCTGGGGACGGTGGCGTCGCTGCTGAACGTCCGTCCCGGGTACGAGACGGCGGTCGCGGCGGCGCTCGGGAACGCAGCGGAGGCCATCGCCGTCGGTTCGCTCGACACCGCGGAGGCCGCGTTGACGCTGCTGCGGTCGCGTGACGCCGGACGGGCGGGGCTGCTCGTCGGCGGGGGAGCGGCAGCGCAGTGGAATCGGGTTTCGGGCGTCGACTACGCGGTCGATGCGGTGAACGTGCCGGATGCTGTGCGTCCTGCGGTTGAGCATCTTCTGCGTGAAGTGGCCGTGGTGGACGACGTCCCAGCTGCGGCTGCGCTCGTCCGTAGGGAACCGTCTCTGCGTGCGGTCACCCGTGACGGCGAATTGGTCGGTGCGCATTGGGCGCAGGGAGGCGGGGCAGGTGGCGGCCAGACTCTCCTGCAAATGCGCGCCACGCTCGACGAGGCCGCTGAGGACTTGGCTGCGGCAGAGACGGCGGCCAGCGCTGCGGCTGAGGATCTCGACGCGTCGATAGAGCGCGAACAGGCCGCACAGACGGCGGTGGAGGGCGCGGAAGCAGCCGCAAGCGAGGCCCAGTCGACCATGAACCACGCCCAGGCGGAGCTTGACCGCGTCCGCGCGCGCTTGCGCGAGTTCGACGCGCAGGCCGCCCAGGAGGCCAAACGCGCCGCCCGCTTGGAGGCCGACGTCCGCGCCGCCCGGGGCGAGGCGGAACGGCTGACCAAGGCGCTCGACGCGGCCAACGAGTCCCTGGAGCGCGACACCGAGGCGGCCGAGGAGCTCGCGATGCGGCTCGCCGAGTCGGAGGAGGCCGCCGAGGTCGCCGCAGAGGCCGGGCACGACACCGACGCCCGCGACGAGCTGAACGCCCGCTGCCAGGAGCTGCGCGCCGCCGAGATGGAGGCGCGGCTGACGGTCCGCACGGCGGAGGAGCGCGTCCAGGCCATCGCGGGCCGCGCCGACGCGCTCGAACGCGGCGCCCGCCGCGAACGCGAGGAACGCGCCCGCGCCGAGCAGCGCCGCGCCCGCCGCGAACAGCAGGCCAAGGTCGCCAAGGCCGTCCTCAAGGGCGCGCGGACCGCGCTCGAACGCATCGACCACTCCCTGGACGCCGCCGTCCGGCGCCGGGAGGCCGCGGAGCAGGCCAAGGCCGCTCGCGGGGCCGAGCTGAAGGTCGTCCGGACGCAGGTGCGGGAACTGTCCGGCACCCTCGAACGCCTCGTCAACGTCGTCCACGGCAACGAGGTCGCGCGCGCCGAGCAGCGGCTCCGGCTGGAGCAGTACGAACAGCGCGCACTGGAGGAGTTCGGCCTTGAAGTCGAGGCGCTCGTCTCGGAGTACGGGCCCGACCAGCCCATTCCGCCCGACCCCGAGACGGAGACAGGCCCGGACGGTGAGAAGGGCGCCGCGCAGCCCGTTCCGTATGACCGGGCCGTCCAGGAAAAGCGCGCCAAAGCGGCGGAGCGGCAGCTCAACCAGCTCGGCAAGGTCAATCCGCTCGCGCTGGAGGAGTTCGCGGCGCTGGAGGAGCGGCACGCGTTCCTGACCTCGCAGCTGGAAGACCTGAAGAAGACCCAGCGGGAGCTTCTCGGCCTCGTCAAAGAGGTGGACGACCGCGTCCAGCAGGTGTTCGCCGCCGCGTATGACGACACCGCCCGCGAATTCGAGCGCATTTTCGCCCGGCTGTTCCCCGGCGGCGAAGGCAGCCTCTCGCTGACCGAACCGGACGACATGCTCACCACCGGCGTCGAGGTCGCCGCGCGCCCGCCCGGCAAGAAGGTCAAGCGGCTGTCGCTGCTTTCGGGCGGTGAGCGGTCACTGGTCGCGATCGCGTTCCTCGTCGCCGTCTTCAAGGCCCGCCCGTCGCCGTTCTACGTTTTGGACGAGGTCGAGGCCGCGCTGGACGACACCAACACTCAGCGGCTCATCACCGTCTTCGAGGAGCTGCGCGAGTCGTCGCAGATCATCCTGATCACCCACCAGAAGCGGACCATGGAGGGCGCCGACGCCCTCTACGGCGTCAGCATGCGCGGCGACGGCGTCACGCAGGTCGTCAGCCAGCGGCTCCACGAGCACGTCTGACTCTGGCTCCGCCACCGGCCTCAGGAGGCCGGGGGTTCGGCGGCGGGCATGAGGAGGTAGCCGCGGACGCCGGAGCGGTGGCACGGCGCGTTGACGGCCGGCCCGTCCCCGCCCTCCGCGTGGACGTCGACGCCCACGCACATGCCGTCGCCGCGCGTCGCCTGCGGGACGATGTCGAACAGCCGCAGGGACGTCCCGGGCCCTCCGGTCCGCGTCAGCCGGAACCGCTGCATCGGGCCGTCGCCGCAGTCCTTCATGAACAGCTCGGCGTTCTCGGTGCGGGCGTCGAGCGTCGCGCACAGGAGTTCCCCGTCGACCGTCCACGCCTTGAGCCGGAAGGTGTCGGGGGCGTCCGCGAAGGGGGCCAGGCGGATCCGCTGGAGCTCGTCGTCCGCGTCGCATGCGTCCTGCGCGAGCCGCGGCCTGAACCGGTCGTCGGGCAGGATCGACAGGCAGGTCCTGGACGGCGCGTCGCCGGTCAGCGGCATGATCGTGTACCAGCCCGGCGCGGGCGCCGACGCCGCGGTGGACACGTCCGGCGGGCTCGCGGTCCGCTCGGGGCCGGGCTCGCCGTGCAGGACGCCGGAGAGCGTCCACACCACGACCGCGATCGTGATGACGGTCGGCGTCGCGATCAGCAGCGAGAGCCGGTGCCAGGGCCTGGCGGTCCCCTCGATGCGGGCGTGGGCGCGCAGCCACCGGTCCCGCTCGCCGGGCCCGAGGCCGCATGTGGTCACGAACGCGGCCACCAGCTCCCGGCTCGGCAGCGCGCTCCCGTCGAGGACCTCGCCGAGCCCGGCCGGGCCGGCGCCGCCCCCGGCCGCCCGCGTCCGCTCCTCCAGCTCGGAAAGCGGCAGGCCGGACCGCTCTGCCAGCCGGCGCATGAGGTCGAGGAAGTCGACGGCGCCGCGCGCCTGCTCGGGCCGTGGAAGCCCATGGGGAGCCGGCACCGATGTCCTCTCGCGAACGGGGACGGGGACGAGGGATTCGTGGGCATCGTAGCGATCCACTGCCTCCCCATGGCTAATGTTCGCTATGCATCACTCTGACCGGATCCATGGCGTCGCGAGACGGCGCTCGTCAGATGGAGGGTCCCCGCGATGACGCTCTCCGGTGCTCCGTTCACGCCCGCGCTCCAGGGGTCCGTCGAGACCCGGATCGGCACCGCGTTCGTCCTGCTCATGCAGCTGCGGGTGCTGGTGATCGGGGTGACCGTGCTGGTGGACGGGCAGGTGCGGGGAGATCCGTGGGCGCTCGCCGTGCTCGTCGTCACGGCGCTGGTCGCGGGAGTGGCGCTGGTGGGCTGGGAGAAGGTCGTCCTGCGGCTGTTCGGGCAGCCGGCGCTGCTGGCCTTCGACGTCCTGATCGGCTACGCCGTCCTGCAGGTGGGCGGGATCTTCGGCCCGTACTTCCTGGTGACGGCGGTCACCGCCGGTCTGGCCGGGCTGCTGTACCGGTGGCCGGCGACCGTGCTGCTGTGCGTTCAGCAGACCGTCCTGTACTACGCGGCGCTCTATCGGAACGCGCCAGACGAGGACGGCGGCGCCACCATGCCGCTGCTCCTCGTCCTCCCCGTCTTCTACGCGGTCGGCGCGCTGGTCGGCGCGGTGGTGCGGCGGCTGTTCGACGAGCACGCCGTCGCGGAGGAGCTGCGCTGGCGGACGGAGGCGCGGGCGATGGCGGCGGAGGAGCGGGCCCGGCTCGCCAGGGACATGCACGACTCGCTGACCGGGACGCTCTCCGGGATCGCGCTGTCGGCGAACGGCCTGCCCACCTGGGTGCGGCGGTCGCCGGACCGCGCCGAGGCGGAGGCGCGGCGGATCGCCGCGGCCGCGCGGGTCGCCGCCCGGGAGGCCAGGTCGCTCATCGCCGAGTTACGGGACGACGCCGTCCGGCTGTCGCTGCACGAGGCCCTGCGGGAGCTAGCGGCCGAGTGGGAGGACCGCACCGGCGTGCCGGTGCGAATGGATGGCGACCAGGGCGCCGACCTTCCGCCGGCCGCGCGGCGCGAGCTGGTGACGATCGTGCGGGAGGCGCTGGAGAACGTGCGGCGGCACGCGCACGCGTCCCGCGTCGACATCACGGTGGCCGCCGGGGACCAGGTGGAGGTGTGCGTGCGCGACGACGGCGAGGGCCTCCCGCGCGGTTGCCCAGGCGAGCCGGGCTGGCTGGACGCGCTCGCCCGCGGCGGCCACTACGGCCTCGTCGGGATGCACGAGCGGGCCCGGCGCGCGGGCGGCCGGCTGGCCGTGGCCTCCGTTCCAGGGGGCGGCACCGAGATCACGGCACGGATCCCGGCCGCGCCCCCGGCCGCCGAGCCCGCGCGTCCGGCGACCTCAGGGACCCGATGATGCACACCGAACCGGACCCGGACCCGGAATGTCGCTACCGCGTCCTGGTCGTGGACGACAACGCCTTCATCCGTGCCGGGCTCGCCTCCGCGCTGGAGGCCGCCGGGGACATCGACGTGGTGGGCGAGGCGGGGGACGGTCGGGAGGCGGAGGAACTGGCCCGGCGGCTGGCGCCCGACGTCGTCCTGCTGGACGTGCGGATGCCGCGCACCGACGGGGTCCGCGCCGCGGCCGCGCTGAGCCGGGTCAGCCGGGTCATCATGCTCACCCAGGTGGAGGAGCCGGACGTGGTCCTGGCGGCCGTGCGGAACGGCGCCGTCGGGTACCTGGTCCACAACACGTTCACCGTGGGGGAGCTGGCCGAGGCGATCAGGGACACCGTGCGGCACCGCGCCCATCCTCTCTCGCAGGCGGCCAGCGCCGCCCTCATCGACGCCGCGCGGACCGGCCGGACCGCGGCCCCCGCCGGTCCGGCCGATCGCGCCCGGTTCGGCCTCTCCGCCCGTGAGGCCCAGGTGATGGAACTGATCGTGCGCGGCCACTCGAACCACGACATCGCGGCCAAGCTGGTCCTCACCGAGAAGACCGTCAAGAACTACATCAACCGCATCTACGCCAAGCTCGGCGCGCCGAACCGGGCGACGGCCATCGTCACCTGGCTCGGGATGCCGCCGGGCGACTGAGCCGCACACCCGCGGCGGGCGGCCCCACCGCGGTGAGCCGTGCGTGGGCCCCACCGCGGTGGGCCGTGGGCGGGAGCGCTCAGGCGATGCCTTCCCGCCAGCGGTCGCACGGGTCTTCCCCTATCAGGACGTCCACGCAGGAGCGGAACTGCACGGGACGCCCTTCGCCGAAGTTGTGGGACCAGGTCGCGCAGTCGCCACGGTCACCGGGGTTGTAGTGCTTGCCCGTCTGGAGCGACCCGTCCTTCCGTATGTACGCGTAGTCCACGTAGGACTGGAAGAAGTCGTAGTCGGTGTCGCAGTTGTAGAACTTGTCTCCCTTGCTGATGAACTCGGTGTAGGAGCCCTCGATCGTGGACTTCTCGTTCCGCCCGGCGTGGGCGGCGGTGGCGGAGCCCAGCACCGTCGCGACGGCCAGGGCGCCGACGGTCAAGGTCCTGATGTGCGTCTTCATGGACGAGTCCCCGGGTCGCTAGGCCACGCCGGTGGACCACCGGCTGGCGCAGATGTCGTTGTTGCTCCAGATGTCCACGCAGGCGATGAAATGGACTTGGCGTCCGGCCGTGAAACCGTGGCCGAACGTGCCGCAGGTGCCGTCGCCGGTGTGCACGTAGTGCTCGCCCTTCTGGAGCGTCCCGTTCACCCGGATGTACTCGTACTTGACGTACGGGTCCCACCCGTCCCAGGACGTGTCGCAGACGGTGAACTTGTCGCCGTCGGGATTGAAGGAGACCCGTGAGCCGGTCATCTCCGAGGTGGCGGGCCGGCCGGCGTGCGCCGCGGTGGCGAAGGTCAGCACCGCGGCGGCCCCCGTGGCGCCGACGACCATCGATCTCGCCAGATTCCTCATGTCGGTCCCCTGTCGAAGCCGGTGGTCACGGGGTGATCTGGTGGCACTGCTCGGTGAGCTTGCGGCCGTGCGAGTACATCACCGCGCAGGCGAGGCCGCGCTTGAGGGTCGCCTTGCCGATCGTCCGCACGCCGGTCCGCACGCAGGAGTTGTGCGTGGCGCCGTTGGTGCGCTTGTACTGCTTGCCGCCGCTGGTGTAGTAGAAGTCAATGCGCCATTCGCTCAGGCAGCCGATCGAACGGAATTTGGCGGTCTCGTAGTTGACCTTCAGCCCGGATCCGCTGATGTCGTGGCCCAGCACCCCGCCGGGAATCTCCAGCGGGCCGACGACCACGGCGCCCCAGGTCGAAACGCCGGAGGCGTCGGCATGGGCGGGAGCGGTGACGGCCAGCGGCAACGCGATTCCGGTCGCGGCCGCGGCGATGGTGAGCATCGCCCTTCGTGAACGCATTCTGTTTCCTCCTGACGGACGGCTTTTCCGTCGCCGTCCAGCTCTTGTGAGGAAAACTAATGAGGCGGCACGGCCCCGGTTAGGGCCCTAGGGCCCCAACAGCTCGTTCGGGGGACCCCAGTATCAGCGGGCGGCGCGTCCGGCCGGCAACCGCGGTGACCGGGACGCGCCGCCGCGAGGTCAGGCCACGATCTGCCAGATCTTCCCGTTGTGACGCAATGCGAATTCGCTTTGCAGGGTCTCCACCGACATGGCCCCGCGCGTCCAGTTCAGCGCGGAGAACGGGATGACCGCCATTCCGTCCCGCAGATCGCCGCCCGTCACGGTCACGGTTCGCATGGCCCTCCGCTCGCGCGGCCGGAGAAGGTGGGGCGTGAGGCGCACGCCCCGCGGGCAGTCGCCCTTGAGCGCCGGCCCCCGGACGAACGCGCCGCCGGCGGCGACGTAGCGGCAGACCGCCTGATCTCCCGCCGCCTGGCCGCGCAGGAACTGCTGGAGAGCCGCCCGAGCGCCCTGGATGCCGGGCTGCGCGCCGGGATCGGGAGCCCGCGTCGCGGGCGCCGACGACGCCGGCGAGGCCGGGCTCAGCGAGGCCGAGGGGGGCGACGCCTCGCCGGGACTCTCGTCGCCGCAGGCCGTGAGGAAGCCGATGGCGAGCGACGTCCCGATGAGGGCGGCGCCGCCGGAGGCGAGGAGCCGACGAGCCATAGCGGGCCCCGTTTGGGTCGGAGGTGTCCACACCGTCGAGCGCCGCCTGCCCGGTGATCAAGCGGCCGCCCAAGACTAACGCCTTCATCGGACGCTGGGCATGGCCGGCGGACGGCAGGTCACGGCTGAGCTGCACGTATTTCACATGGTTGTAATATCGGCACCTTTCCTGGAACGTGACATCGTTCACAGTTGCGTATTTCGGACGCGCCCCGCGATCTGGTCCCGGAGATTTTTGCCGTCCTATAACGGTTTGGCGTCGGTGCATTTGCGCCGGTGACCGGTTGATTTGCGGGATCGGCGTGCACCGACCGTGACGGCGCGGCGACGCTGACGGACTTGTGCGCCCCGGACCCATCCACTACGCATAAGCACCGGTGGTTCTCCGGCTCCCCTTGCCGGGCACCCCCGCCCGGTGCGGAGAACCGCTGGAAAGGTGATGCCCGTGGACCCGCAGAAACTCAAAGACAATTTTGCGCTGGTGGCCGCGAACGGCGTGGACGTCGCCGAATATTTCTATGCCGACCTTTTCGCGCGGGAACCGCAGCTCAGGTCGATGTTCCCGGCCGGGATGAGCCGGCAGTACGACCTGCTCCTCGGCGCCCTCGGCCGGATCGTGGCGACCGTCGACGACCACGACAGGCTCGTCCCGTTCCTGCGGGACCTCGGCCGCCAGCACCACGGCTTCGGCGTCCTCGCCGACCACTACGCGCCCGTCGGCGCCAGCCTCCTCGCGACCCTCGCCTACTTCAGCGGGCCCGACTGGACCGACGACCTCGAACACGACTGGGCCGCCGCCTACGGACTCGTCACCAAGGTCATGACCGGGGCCGCCGCGGAGCTCGTCTCCTGATCCACGTGGACGCCCAGCGCCTGAAGGACAACTTCGCGCACGTCGCCGAGCAGGGCGACGCCGTCGCGCTCTTCTTCTACTCCGACCTGTTCGTACGCAACCCGCACCTGCGCGACATGTTCCCGATCGGGATGAGCCACCAGCGCGACAAGCTGCTGCGCGCCCTCGGCCACATCGTCGCCCAGGTCGACGACCTGGCCACCCTCGTGCCGTTCATCCAGCAGCTCGGCCGCGACCACCGCAGGTTCGGCATCGTCGCCGAGCACTACCCGCACGTCGGGGCCAGCCTCATCGCCACCCTCCGGCACTTCTCCGGCCCCGCCTGGACCGACGAGATCGAAAGCGACTGGACCGCCGCCTACGGCCTCGTCGCCAAGGTCATGCTGGAAGCCGCCGACGAGGACTCCCTGACCAGCCCCGCCTGGTGGAACGGCCACGTCGTCGCCGTCGAACGGCGCCGGTTCGACATCGGCGTCCTGCGCGTCCAGCCCGACCGGCCGCTCCCGTACCGGCCCGGTCAGTCCGTCGCGGTCGAGGTGCCGTCCCGGCTGCGGCACTGGCGGTACTACTCGATGGCGAACGCGCCGCGCCCCGACCACACGGTCGACTTCCACGTCCGGCTCGTCGACGGGGGCCCGGTCAGCCCCGTCCTCGTGCGCGCCACCGAGACCGGCGACCGGCTCCGGATGGGCGCCCCCATCGGCACCCTCACACTGGACGAGGCGTCCGGACGGGACGTCCTGCTCATCGCGGGCAGCACCGGACTCGCCCCCCTCAAGGCCATCCTGGAGCAGATCATCGGCCGTCCCGCCCCGCCGCGCGTCCACCTGTTCTTCGGCGCCCGGACCCGCGACGGCCTGTACGACCTGGAAGACCTGACGAAGCTCGCCGGCGAGTTCCCCTGGCTCACCGTCGTCCCCGCCGTGTCGGACGAACCCGGCGGACACGGCTTCTCGCCCGTCCTCCAGTCGGGCGCGCCGTCGTCGTGGTTCGAGGCGGGCCACTCGCCGGGCGACGCCGACGTCGAGCACGGCGTCCTGTCCGACGTCGTGGCCAGACGCGGCCCTTGGAACGATCACGACGCCTACGTGTGCGGGCCGTCAGCTATGGTCGGGCACACCGTCGAGCAGCTCGCGATGCTCGGCGTGCCGCGCGACCGAATCCGGTTGGAAACCTTCGCAGACGCACAGAGGTGAGCGCGTTGAACTCCCCGAACCTTCCCGTCGTTTCCGAAGGCACGCGGCTCACCCCGGGCGAGCTCCGGTCCGTGGAATTCGCCCGGGCGGCGCTCGGCCGCCGCGGATACGACGAGGAGGAGGTCCGCAACTTCCTGTCCTACGTCGAGCACGAACTCGTCCAGATCTTCAACGACAAGGCCGCGCTCGGCGAGGAGGTCAACCGGCTCCGCGCCCAGGCCGCCCGGGGCGGCAACGGCGTGATGGCCCCCGAGGACGCCCACTTCCAGGCCGTCCGGATCCTGTCCCAGGCCCAGCAGACCGCCGACCTGTACGTCGCGGACGCCGAACGCTACACCCGCGAACTCGCCCACGAGGCCCGCCTGCACCGCGAGGCCATCCTGTCGGACGCCAAAGGACGCGCGGAACAACTGCTGGAACACGCCCACCGCAAGGCCGCCGCCGTCGCCGACGCCGCCGTCCGAACCGCCGAACAACACGCGCGCCCGCCCACGCGCCCCCACGGCCTACCGGACGACGAACGCCGCGCGATGGAACGCGAGATCGCCTACCTGCGCACCTACAGCGACGTCTACCGCACCCACCTGCGCTCCTACCTGGAAGCACTCCTCCGCAACGTCAACGAATGGGAAACCTCCGAACGAGCCTCCCTGCCGCGCTGATTGCGTTGCACTCCTCCTTCGGCCCTGGGGGGCCTCCATCGTCGTGCAACGCGTGCGATCGCTGCATCGCTCCGGCTCGCCCAGGGGCTCGCTGCGCGATCAGGTTTCTTGCTTCGCTCGAAACCTGCCTTCGGTCGCGATCGCGACGATTTCGGTCGTCGCGTGGTTGCGGCGGTGGCTGAGGTAGGTGCGTCCGGGCGGTTGCGGTGCGTTGGGGCCTTGAGGCGGCTACGGCCGACGTGTGGGACGACAGCTCGAAGGTGGTTGTGGCCTCGGCCTAGTCACTTCTGACGCCCGTATGGCTTGTGAGGTCGGTCGGGCCGAACTGGTGGAGGGGCGGCCTGGCGGAGCGCGGGTCGGTGTCGTGTTGGGAGGCCGCCGGACGAGTGGCGCGTGCCCGTAGACGAGACGTGCTTCCGGTGTAGTGCGGTATGGGGTTGGAGACCGGGGTTCCTTGGGGGCGTCTCCTTGGGTAGGCAGGTTCTGGAAAACTGGGGGCGCTATGGAATATCTGATCGTCATTGCCGCGCTGGTGGTCGTTGCGCTGATCGTCGGCGGTGTCCTGTTGTTGCGGCCGGGCCGGGGACGGGCGCGGCCGCCTGCCGAGCGTCCCGCGGAGCGTCCTGCCGGGCGGGCGGGGGGCGCGACCGCCGTCGACGAGGCGGAGGGCGGTGCGCCCACCGTGGAGCGGGCGCCGCCGACGGAGGTTCGGCCGCCGCGGCCCACGGTCGAGATCGAGACGCCGCCGCCGGGCGCGGGACGCCTGGTCAGGCTGCGGGCCCGGCTCGCCCGCTCGCAGAACACCTTCGGCAAGACCCTCCTCGGGCTCCTGTCGCGCGACACGCTGGACGAGGACGCCTGGGAGGAGATCGAGGAGACCCTGATCACCGCCGACATGGGCGCCGCCGTGGCCCGCCAGGTCACCGACGACCTGCGGACCCGGGTACAGGTCCTCGGCACGCGCAGCCCGGCGGACGTCCGCGAGCTGCTCAAGGGGGAGCTGGTCAAGCAGATCGGCCCGGACCTGGACCGCTCGCTGCACACCGAGCCGCCCGGCGAACGGCCCGGCGTGATGATGGTCGTCGGCGTCAACGGCACCGGCAAGACCACGACGTGCGGGAAGCTCGGACGCGTCCTCGTCGGCGACGGGAAGACCGTGATCGTCGGCGCCGCCGACACCTTCCGCGCCGCCGCCGCCGACCAGCTGGAGACGTGGGCGACGCGGGTCGGGGCGCAGGTCGTCCGGAAGGACGAGGGCGCCGACCCCGCCAGCGTCGCGTTCGACGCCGTCAAGCAGGGCATCGACACCAAGGTCGACGTGGTGATCATCGACACCGCGGGGCGGCTGCACACCAAGACCGGGCTGATGGACGAGCTCGGCAAGATCAAGCGGGTCGTGGAGAAGCAGGCCACGGTCGACGAGGTGCTGCTCGTCCTCGACGCCACGACCGGGCAGAACGGCATGCAGCAGGCCCGCGTGTTCGCCGAGGTCGTCAACATCACCGGCGTCGTGCTGACGAAGCTGGACGGCACCGCTAAGGGCGGCATCGTCGTCCAGGTACAGCGCGAGCTGGGCGTCCCGGTCAAGCTCGTCGGCCTCGGCGAGGGCCCGGACGATCTCGCCCCCTTCGAGCCCGAGGCCTTCGTCGACGCCATCCTGGGAGACTGAAAAAACAGGCCAATATTGCAGAAATGCGGTTTGTGAGGATTTGGAAACAGCGGTGAAACACGCCGGGACCGGGTTTCACACCGCCGAAACGTAGGAACCCCTCAGGCGAAACCGCCGCGCCCGAGTCTCTGAGCAGTCACGTTCCCCTGGCGAGGAGGGACTCTCTCAGAGATGAAGATCGACAGCGGTAGTACCGCCTGGATGCTGACGAGCACCGCGCTCGTCCTGCTGATGACGCCCGGACTTGCCTTCTTCTACGGCGGCATGAGCCGGGCCAAAAGCGTGCTCAACATGATGATGATGAGCTTC
Organism: Actinomadura sp. 9N215; assembly: GCF_044326345.1. Classification (NCBI taxonomy): domain Bacteria; kingdom Bacillati; phylum Actinomycetota; class Actinomycetes; order Streptosporangiales; family Thermomonosporaceae; genus Actinomadura; species Actinomadura sp. 9N215. The sequence goes on from NZ_JBIRBA010000023.1 coordinate 157,470, forward strand.
GTCAGCATCGCCGTCGTGGGCATGGCGTGGGTCGTCTACGGCTACTCCCTCACGTTCGGCGACGGCGGCGGGCTCAGCTCGTTCATCGGCGGATTCGGCGACTGGGGCCTCGTCGGCCTGGAGAACGCCGCCACGGCGGGCGACGGCACCGGCATCCCGCAACTGGTGTTCGTGGCCTTCCAGGCGACGTTCGCCATCATCACCGTCGCGCTGATCAGCGGCGCCGTCGCGGATCGCGCCAAGTTCGGCGCCTGGGTCGTGTTCACCCTCGTGTGGGTGACGCTCGTGTATTTCCCGATCGCCCACTGGGTCTGGTGGTCGGACGGCGAGGACGGCGGCAAGGCCGGATGGCTCTTCGACCTCGGCGCCCTCGACTTCGCGGGCGGGACGGTCGTCCACATCAACGCGGGCGTCGCGGCGCTCGCGCTCGTCCTCGTGCTCGGCGGGCGCAGGGGCTGGCCGAAGGAACCGATGCGCCCGCACAACCTGCCGTTCGTCCTGCTCGGCGCCGGACTGCTGTGGTTCGGCTGGTTCGGGTTCAACGCCGGGTCCGCGCTCGGCGCCGGGGCCACCGCGGCCGTCGCGTTCGTCAACACGCTCGCCGCGGCCTGCGCCGCCGCGTTCGCGTGGATCGTCGTCGAGAAGCTGCGGGACGGGTCGTCCACCACGCTCGGGATCGCGTCCGGCATCGTCGCCGGGCTGGTCGCCGTCACCCCGGCCTGCGCGTTCGTCACCCCGCTCGGCGCCATCGCCCTCGGCCTCGTCGCCGGCGCGGTCTGCGCGTTCGCGGTCAGCCTGAAGTACAGGCTCGGCTACGACGACTCGCTGGACGTCGTCGGCGTCCACATGGTCGGCGGCATCGTCGGCGCCCTCCTCATCGGCGTCCTGGCCACCACGGCGGTCAACGACGCCGGCGCCGACGGGCTGCTCGCCGGCGGCGGTTTCGCGCTGCTCGGCAAGCAGGCCGTCGCGATCCTGGCAACGCTCGCCTACTCCTTCGTCGTCACCTACGCGATCGCCAAGGTCATCGACCTGGTCATGGGCTTCCGGATCAGCGAGGACGACGAGGCCGCCGGCATCGACAGCACGGCGCACGCCGAGACGGCGTACGACTTCGGCACCATCCGGGCGGGTATCGGTTCCGGCGCGACCGCGGCGGCGCCCGTCCCGCCGGCCCCGGTCTCCGGCCACACGAAGGTGGAGGCGAAGTGATGAAGCTCGTCACGGCGGTCATCAAGCCGTTCAAGCTGGACGACGTCAAGAAGGCCCTGGAGGCCTTCGGAGTCCGCGGCCTGACGGTCAGCGAGGCCAGCGGTTACGGCCGCCAGAAGGGCCACACCGAGGTCTACCGAGGCGCCGAGTACCAGGTCGACCTGGTGCCCAAACTGCGGATCGAAGTCCTCGTCGACGCGGCGGACGCCGACGACATCATCGACGTGATCGTCCAGGCGGCCCGCACCGACAAGATCGGCGACGGCAAGGTCTGGGCCGTCCCGGTCGACACCGTCGTCCGCGTCCGCACAGGAGAAACCGGCCCCGAAGCCCTCTGACCCCAACACCTGAATGCCCCTGTCAGCTGCGGAACGGGCCCCGGCCTGCAATGGCGCAACGGGGCCCAGACAGTCCGCTTTGCGCCGACGGACTCAGAAGGCCCAATGAGCCCCGACGATCATTGGCCAAGGAGGACTATGAGCTCGGGACGGCACAAGAACCCCAGCCACACCAACGATCTCACCCCTCCCACCCAACCCAACACAGTCAACATGGCCGATGTGGCCGGCGTAGCCGGGGCGGCCAGCATGTCCGATACGGCCAGCACGGCCAGCACGGCCAGCACGGCCAGCACGGCCAGCACGCCTGGCGCGGCCAGCACGGCCAGCACGCCTGGCGCGGCCAGCACGGCCGGTGAGGCTGGCATGACCGGGGCGGCCAGCGCGGGCGGCATGGCCGACACGGTTGGCGCGGCCCACGCGGTTGGTACGGCCAGCACGGTTGGCGCGGTTGGCGTGGCTCGTGCGGCGGACGCAGGCGACATGGCTGGTGCGGCCGAAGCTGGCGCGGCTAGCGCGGTAGGCGAAGCCGAAATGGCCGACACGGCCTGCGCGACTCACACCGCGGGCGCGGCTTATTTGGCGGGGGCGGCTCATATCGCGGGCGGGGCTTGCGCGGGGCGTGCGGGGCTTGTGGTGGCGCGGGCGGGGCGGGCCGTTGAGCTGGATCGGTGGCTGCGATCCCTCCTGGCGGCCAGTCCTGTTCCGGAGGACGTCGCCCTCATCGCGGTCGGCAGCCACGCCCGGCGCGAGCTGACGCCCGGCGGTGACCTCGACCTGGTCCTCGTGCATCGTGGCCGTGCAGGCGTCGCCGAGGTCGCCGACCGCGTCTGGTACCCGGTCTGGGACTCCGGACTGCGGCTCGACCACTCCGTCCGCACCGTCCACGAGGCCCGGACGGTGGCGCGCGGCGACCTGAAGGCCGCCCTCGGGCTGCTGTCGGCTCGCCACATCGCGGGTGACCGCGCGCTCGCGGACGAACTGCGCGCCGCCGTCCTCGCCGACTGGCGCGCCGACGCCCCTGCCCGACTGCCCGAGTTGTCGGACATGTGCCGCGAACGGTGGGAGACCCAGGGCGAGCTGGCCTTCCTTCTGGAGCCCGACCTCAAGGAGGCGCGCGGCGGGCTCCGCGACGTCCACGTCATGGACGCCGTCGCCGCGTCCTGGGTGGCGTCCGGCCCCGACGGACGGGTCCGGGCGGCCCATGACCTGCTGCTCGACGTCCGGCACGCGTTGCACGAGGTCACGGGCCGATCCGCCGACCGTCTCGTCCTGCAGGAGCAGGACCCGGTCGCCCGCGCCCTCGGCCTGGACGACGCGGACGTCCTGCAACGCTCGATCTCGGAGGCCGCCCGCACGATCACCTACGCGGCCTCGCACACATGGCGCCGTGTCGACCGCTTCACCAAGTCCCGGGGCAGGTCACGGCGGGGCGTCGAGCGGAGCCCCGCCGGGGACGGCGCCGTCGAGCACGACGGCGAGGTCGTCCTCGCGCGGAACGCCGACCTGAACGATCCGGCGCTCGTCCTCCGTGTCGCCGCGGCCGCGGCCCAGGCGGGCCTGCCGCCGGCTCCCGCCACCGTCGCCCGCCTCGCCGAACACGCCGCCCTGCCGCGGACGCCCTGGCCCGCCGCCGCCCGCGACGCCCTCGTGTCGCTGCTCGGCGCCGGTCCCGCGGCCATCGGCGTCTGGGAGGCGCTCGACCAGGCCGGGCTGATCGTCCGGCTGCTGCCCGTCTGGGAACGTGTCCGGAACCGTCCGCAGCGTAACCCCGTCCACCGCTTCACCGTGGACCGCCACCTCGTGGAGACCGCCGCCGGCGCCGCCGCCCTCACCCGCGAGGTCGCCAGGCCCGATCTTCTCCTCGTCGGCGCCCTCCTGCACGACATCGGCAAGGGCCTGCCCGGTGACCACTCGGTCACTGGCGCCGTCGTCGCCCGCGACATCGGCACGCGCCTGGGCTTCCCCGAGGACGACGTCCGCGTGCTGGAGGCGCTCGTCCGCCACCATCTGCTGCTCCCCGAGACCGCCACCCGCCGTGACATCGACGACCCGGTGACCGTCCAGACCGTCATCGCCGCCGTCTCGGACGTGCCCGGCCGCGAACGCGAGCTCCTCGACCTCCTCGCCGCCCTCGCCGTCGCCGACGGCAACGCGACCGGCCCCGCCGCGTGGGGCGCCTGGAAGGCCGCCCTCGTCGCGGACCTCACCCGCCGCGCCGCCGCCGCGCTGTCCGGCGGCTCGCGCCCCGTCCCCGCCCTGCCGCCCGAACAGGTGGCCCTTGCCCGCCACGACGGCGCCGCCGTCCGCATCACCGGCTCCCGCATCACGATCGCCGCTCCGGACCGTCCGGGCCTCCTCTGGCGTGCCGCAGGCGTGCTCGCCCTGCACCGCCTGGCCGTGAAGACCGCCCGCACCACCTCCTCGTCCACCTCAAGCTCTTCGCCCGCCACCAGCGACGACGTGTCCGGCGACCGGGGGCGCTCTGTGAGTTCGGCGGGGGAGTCGCAGGGGACGGCCGTGCTGGACTTCACGGCCGTGCCCGAGTACGGGACGCCGCCGGATCCGGCCAGTCTGGAGGCCGATCTTCGGCGGATGCTCGCCGACCGGCTCGATGTGGCCGATCGCCTGGAACGGCGGGCCCGGTCCATGCGCGTACGGCCCGGTGTGGCGGTGGCCCCGCCGCGGGTGATGATCGTGGAGGACGCGTCCCGCACCGCCACCGTCGTCGAGGTGCGCGCCCATGACCGGCCAGGGCTGCTCTGGCGGATCGGACAGGCGCTGGGCGCATGTGGCCTGCAGGTTCGCGCCGCCCAGGTCGACACGCTGGGCGCTGAGGCCGTGGACGTCTTCTACGTAGTGGACGCCGAGGGCCGACCCCTGGACGATCCCGCGACTCTCGCGGCCGTCCGCTCCCGAGTCTTGGCTGCCCTTCGCTGACACTGCCCATGTCCTCGTCCTCCGCCATGGCCTCAATGCGGTGTGGCGCGGGGGTGCGGCACCGTCTGATCGGGTGCCGGGACGCGGCCCGGGACCGGACGGACGAGCGGCCGCCGAGAACGGTCTGGCGGGAGGGGCAAGGCTCGGCCGGTGACCCGATACGCTGATAGGCGATCCCAGAAGCTTTAAGGACGGTCCAGACACGTGTTCGAGACGCTCTCCGACCGGTTGACGACGGTCTTCTCGTCGCTGCGCAGCAAGGGCCGGCTCTCCGAGGCCGACATCAACGCCACGGCCCGCGAGATCCGGATCGCGCTGCTCGAGGCCGACGTCGCGCTGCCCGTGGTCAAGGACTTCATCGCGCAGGTCAAGGAGCGGGCGCGGGGCTCGGAGGTCTCGCAGGCGCTGAACCCGGCGCAGCAGGTCGTCAAGATCGTCAACGAGGAGCTCATCAACATCCTCGGCGGCGAGACGCGCCGGATCAGGCTGGCCAAGACCCCGCCCACCGTGATCATGCTCGCGGGCCTGCAGGGCGCCGGTAAGACGACGCTCGCGGGCAAGCTGGCCCGGTGGCTGAAGCAGGAGGGCCACGCGCCGATGCTCGTGGCCGCCGACCTGCAGCGGCCGAACGCCGTCCAGCAGCTCCAGGTCGTCGGCGAGCGGGCCGGGGTGCCGGTGTTCGCGCCCGAGCCGGGCAGCGGCGTCGGCGACCCGGTGGACGTGTCGCGCCGGTCCATCGAGCAGGCCAAGCACGCCCAGCACGACGTCGTCGTCATCGACACCGCGGGACGTCTCGGCGTCGACGCCGAGATGATGCAGCAGGCCATCGACATCCGCGACGCCGTGAAGCCCGACGACGTGCTGTTCGTCGTCGACGCGATGGTCGGCCAGGACGCGGTCAACACCGCGCAGGCGTTCATGGACGGCGTCGGCTTCGACGGCGTCGTCCTGACGAAGCTCGACGGCGACGCGCGGGGCGGCGCGGCGCTGTCCGTCCGGCACGTCACCGGATGTCCGATCATGTTCGCCTCGACGGGCGAGAAGCTCGAGGACTTCAGCGTCTTCCACCCGGACCGCATGGCGGGCCGGATCCTCGACATGGGCGACGTCCTCACCCTGATCGAGCAGGCCGAGCAGGCGTTCGACGCCGAGCAGGCCGAGAAGATGTCCAGCAAGTTCGCCTCGGGCGAGGACTTCACCCTCGAGGACTTCCTCGAGCAGATGATGATGATCCGCAAGCTCGGGCCGATCGGCAACCTGCTCGGCATGATGCCGGGCATGGGCCAGGTCAGGGACCAGGTCAACCAGATCGACGACAAGGACCTGGACCGGATCGCCGCGATCATCCGTTCGATGACCCCGCAGGAACGCGCCCAACCCAAGATCATCAATGGATCGCGGCGGGCGCGCATCGCGGGCGGTTCGGGCGTCAGCGTCGGCGAGGTCAACAGCCTCGTCACCCGGTTCTTCGACGCGCAGAAGATGATGCGCCAGATGGCCGGCGGGATGGGCCTACCCGGCATGCCCGGCGGACGCAAGAAGGCCAAGGCCGCGAAGGCGTCCAAGAACAGGAAGGGCAAGCAGCGCAGCGGCGACCCGCGCAAGCGCGCGGGCGGGGGCAAAGGACGCCAGGACCAGCAGCCCGCGGCCGACGGCGCGCCCCAGAGCCTTCCCCCCGGCCTCGGCGGCGGTCCCGGCACCGCCCCCGGCCTCCCGCCCGGCCTCGGCGGCCAGCTCCCGCCCGGCTTCCAGATGCCCGACCTGAACAAGCTCCAGGGCCGCAAGAAGAAGTAGCCCGACACGTCGCGCTCCTGGAACCGCTGCTCTTGCCCCCGCCCAGCAGGCCGCAGCACGGCGCCCGCACAGGGCACCCGCCGCGTCGCCGCGGCTCGCTGCGTGACCGATTCGCGCCGGGACGTGCGCCCGTGCGCCCCCGCTTGCCCGTAGCACTCGCGGCCGACAACACGGCATTGCGCGATTGCGCGTTTCCGGGGATCGTCTGGCAGAATGACAGGCTGGAAACCCCGGAGTCGCCAGGCGCCCTCTCTCGTCCTGCGCGACCGGAGTCCTCGGGCGGCCAGTGAGCCGGTGTTCCCCACCTGGCGCGGGCCCGTCCACCCTGTAATGAAGTCTGGAGTACACCACACCCGTGGCAGTCAAGATCAAGCTCAAGCGTCTGGGGAAGATCCGGAACCCGCAGTACCGGGTCGTCGTTGCCGACGCCCGCACCAAGCGTGACGGGCGCGCCATCGAGGAGATCGGGCTCTACCAGCCCAAGCAGGAGCCTTCGCTCATCAAGATCGACTCGGAGCGGGCGCAGTACTGGCTCAGCAAGGGCGCGCAGCCGACCGAGCCCGTGCTCAACCTGCTGAAGATCACCGGTGACTGGCAGAAGTTCAAGGGCGAGCCGGGCGCCGAGGGCACCCTCAAGGTCGCCGAGCCGAAGCCCGACAAGAAGGCCGCGTTCGAGGCGGCCGTCAAGGAGTCGCTGGGCGACGACACCGCCTCCGCCGGTGCCGCGCCGACCCGGGGCAAGAAGAAGGCCGAGCCGAAGAAGGCCGAGCCGAAGAAGTCCGAGGCGAAGTCCGAGGCGAAGGCCACCGAGACGACCGAAGCTAAGAGCGAGGGCTGACGTGCTCGAAGAAGCGCTCGAGCACCTGGTCCGCGGGATCGTGGAGAATCCGGACGACGTCCGGGTCCGCGCCCGCCGGATCAGGGGCGGCCGGGTCCTCGAGGTGCGGGTGCACCCCGAGGACCTCGGGAAGGTCATCGGCCGCAGTGGACGCACCGCCAAGGCCCTCCGCACGGTGATCAGCGCCCTCTCCGGCGGCCGCTACGTGCGCGTTGACCTCCTCGACGTCAACGAGGTCCGCTGAGTGGCGTCCTGATGAGCGAACCGCTCGTGGTGGGACGGATCGGACGGCCGCACGGGGTCCGCGGTGAGGTCACCATCGACGTCCGCACGGACGAACCGGACACCCGGTTCGCCGCGGGCACCGAGATCGTCACCGACCCCGCGGCCGTCGGCCCGCTCGTCGTCGAGCGCGCTCACTGGCATTCCGGGCGCCTGCTCGTGCGTTTCGCCGGGATCGGCGACCGCGATGCCGCGGAAGGACTCCGCGGCACCTGGCTCGTCGTCGACCCCGGCGAGATCCCCCCGTCCGCGGACCCGGACGACTTCCACGACCGGGAACTGATCGGGCTCGCCGTCGTCACCGCGGACGGCGCCGACGTCGGACGGGTCGCCGACGTCCTGCACCACGGCCAGGACCTTCTCGTCGTGGACGGCCCCGGCGGGGAGACGCTGGTCCCGTTCGTGACCGCACTCGTCCCCGAGGTGGACGTTCCAGGGGGGCGGCTCGTCATCGACCCACCCCCGGGCCTGCTCGACGAATCATGAAAATCGACATCGTCACGATCTTCCCCGAGTACTTCGCCGCCCTCGACATCTCCCTCCTCGGCAAGGCCCGGCGAACCGGACTCCTGGACGTCCACGTCCACGACCTGCGCGACTGGACCCACGACCGGCACCGCACCGTCGACGACACCCCGTACGGCGGCGGCCCGGGCATGGTCATGAAGCCAGAACCATGGGGCGAGGCCCTCGACGCCATAGTCCCCCCCACGCCTCCACCCCC